>NZ_JBQQCA010000003.1:0-268621 GCF_052246635.1 Streptomyces sp. 6N223
ACCACGGCGCCTACCTCGTGCCGGACTACCCCACCTACCCCCAGACCGAGAACACCTTCCTGGACTGGTTCCGCTGGAGCCTGTACGGCGACACCGCCGCCCACGACCGCCTCCCGGCCGGCGCCCAAGCCGACGGCACCAGCTGGGAATTCACGGAGGCGTAGACCGACTCAGCCGGCCTCACCACGTGCCGGCGCGGCATGCGTACTCCCAGGGCCAGTCCTCACGTCCCCCGGTCCTGAAGTGACTGGCCCTGGCTTCCCCAACCCTACGGAGACGGACGTGTACAGGAGTTTCAGACGGCTTCTCGCCGGGGCGACCGGCGCGCTGCTCGCCACGGCGGGCGCCCTGACCGCGCTGTCGGCGGCCTCGGCCGAGCCCGCCGAGACGGGCGACGCGCGGCAGGCGTCCGCGTTCCAGCAGGTGACGCTCGCCAAGGGCGGCGAGGAGATGGGCGAGCCGATGCACCTGGCGGTGCTGCCCGACCGCTCGGTGCTGCACACCGCGCGGGACGGCACGCTGCGGGTGACCGACGCCAAGGGCACGACGAGCGTCGCGGGTGAGCTCGACGTCTACACCCACGACGAGGAGGGCCTGCAGAGCGTCGGCGTCGATCCCGACTTCGCCACCAACCGCTTCGTCTACCTCTACTACTCGCCCGCGCTCGACACCCCGCCCGGGGACGCGCCGAGCCAGGGCAGCGCGGCAGACTTCAAGGAGTGGCAGGGCCACAACCGGCTCTCCCGGTTCACCCTGACCGAGGACTACACGCTCGACCTCGACAGCGAGGTGGAGATCCTCAGGGTGCCGACCAACCGTGGCCACTGCTGCCACGTCGGCGGGGACATCGACTTCGACGCCGACGGCAACCTCTACCTGTCCACGGGCGACGACACCGACCCGTTCGCCTCCGACGGCTACACCCCGATCGACGAGGGCGAGAACCGCAGCCCGGCCTATGACGCGCAGCGGTCGTCGGGCAACACCAACGACCTGCGCGGCAAGATCCTCCGGATCTCCGTCAACGACGACGGCTCCTACGACATCCCGGAGGGCAACCTCTTCGAGCCGGGGACGGCGAACACCCGGCCGGAGATCTACGCCATGGGCTTCCGCAACCCGTTCACGATCACCGTCGACAAGCCGACGGGCACGGTCTACGTGGGCGAGCACGGTCCGGACGCCGCCACCGAGGACCCCGACCGCGGCCCGGTCGGCATGGTGGAGTTCGTCCGCGTGACCGAGGCGGGCAACCTCGGCTGGCCGTACTGCGCCGCGGACAACCAGCCCTACGTCGAGTACGACTTCGCCACCGAGGAGTCCGGCTCGGCGTACGACTGCGAGGGCGGGCCCACCAACAACTCGCCGAACAACACCGGCCTGACCACCCTGCCGCCCGCCCAGCCGGGATGGATCCCCTACCACGGCGACTCCGTCCCGGAGTTCGGCGACGGGTGGTCGAATTCCCCGACGGCCGGCCCGGTCTACCACTACGACGCCGATCTGGACTCGGCGGTGAAGTTCCCCGAGGAGTACGACGGCGACTTCTTCGCCATGGAGTACGGGCGTCAGTGGATCAAGAACATCGACGTGGCGGACGACGGCAGCCCCGGCGCCATCAACGACTTCCCCTGGTCCGGCACCCAGGTGATCGACGCCGCCTTCGGACCGGACGGCGCGCTGTACGTCCTGGACTACGGCATGGGCTACACCGAGGGCGACGAGAACAGCGCCCTGTACCGGATCGAGCACCTCACCTCCGACGGCCGCGCCCCCGTCGCCGAGGCGTCGGCCGAGCCGACCTCCGGGCCGGCGCCGCTGGAGGTGGCGTTCTCCTCCGAGGGCAGCAGCGACCCGGACGGCGACGCCCTCACCTACAGCTGGGAGTTCGGCGACGGCGAAGGCTCCACCAAGGCCAACCCCACCCACACCTACACCGAGGCCGGCGAGTACACCGCGACGCTGACCGTCGAGGACACCACCGGCCGGATTGCCACCGCCTCCGCCCACATCACCGTCGGCAACACCGCGCCGACCGTCACCCTGGAGCTGCCGGCGGACGGCCAGATCGTCGACTTCGGCGACGCCGTGCCGTACGAGATCACCGTCACCGACCCCGAGGACAGCGAGATCGACTGCTCGAATGTCACGCTGAGCTTCATCCTCGGCCACGACAACCACGGCCATCCGCAGACCTCCGAGACCGGCTGCTCCGGCACCCTCCAGACGGGCTCCGACGGCGAGCACGACGCGAACGCGAACGTCTTCGGCGTCTGGGAAGCCGAGTACACCGACTCCGACGGGCTGACCGCCCGCGACGAGCACATCACCCAGACCAGCCACCGGCAGGCCGAGCACTTCACCGACGCGAGCGGCGTCGAGGTTACGTCGAGCGAGGCCGCGCACGGCGGCAGCGCCGTGGGGGCCATCGAGGACGGCGACTGGATCGCGTTCGAGCCCTACGTGCTCGCCGACGCCACCGAGATCACCGCGCGCGTCTCCTCCGCCGACGCCGGCGGCACCATCGAGGTACGCGCCGGCTCACCCGACGGCGACCTGCTCGGCAGCGTGGACGTGCCCAGCACCGGCGGCTCGGGGACCTTCGAGGACGTGACGGCCGCCCTGTCCGGCGCGCCCGCCGGGACCACCACGCTCCACCTGGTCTTCACCGGCGCGGACGGCGAGGCGTTGTTCACCGTCGACGACTTCACGTTCACCACCACCGACGACACCACCGACGACACGGCCGCGGGCCACCCGCACCCGTGAAGGGAGTATCCGTCATGACCACACGCGCGACCCGCCTGGTCAGGCTGGCGGCCGGGGCGGTGCTGTGCGCCGCGGCGCTGCCGGCCCTGACCCCGCAGGGGGCGACGGCGGCTCCCGACGACCCGGCCTATGAGGTCCTGGTCTTCTCCAAGACCGCGGGCTTCCGCCACGACTCCATCGAGGCGGGCATCACCGCGATCCAGGAGCTGGGCGAGCAGAACAACTTCACGGTGACCGCGACCGAGGACGCGTCCGCGTTCACCTCCGACAACCTCGCCCGGTACCAGACCGTCGTCTTCCTCTCCACCACCGGCGACGTCCTCGACGACGCCCAGCAGGGCGCGTTCGAGCAGTACATCACCGCGGGCGGCGGCTACCTCGGCGTCCACGCCGCCGCCGACACCGAGTACGACTGGCCCTTCTACGGCGAGTTGGTCGGCGCCTACTTCGAGTCTCACCCGGAGATCCAGCCGGCCACCGTCGTCGTCGAGGACCGAGAGCACGACGCCACCGCCCACCTGCCGGCCGCCTGGCAGCGCACGGACGAGTGGTACAACTACCAGTCCAGTCCTCGGGAGTCCGTCCACGTGCTGGCCTCGCTGGACGAGGCGAGCTACGCCGGCGGCACCATGGGCGGCGACCACCCCATCGCCTGGTGCCAGGAGTACGAGGGCGGCCGGTCGTTCTACACCGGCTTCGGCCACTCCGCCGAATCCTTCGCCGAGCCCGACTTCCGCGCCCACCTGCTGGGCGGCGTCCGCTACGCCGCCGGGATCGTCGAGGCCGACTGCCGCCCCGAGGCCGGCCGCACCGCCTCCTCCGCCCCATGACCGGTCGGCGTCGGGGAGGCGCAACGCCCACGTCCGCGCGGGACCTCGCCCCGCCGCACGGCCGGCGCCACGGCCCGTCACGAAAGGACAGTCCCGTGTCCCAATCCGTCGAGCACACACCACGAACCACCACCAGGAGGCGGATCCGCTCCCGGTCCCGCCGCGCGCTCGTCGTCCTGCTGGGGGCGGTCCTGCCGCTGGCGGCCGCGACGTTCCTCACCGCGACCGCGACCGCGACCGCGACCGCGAACACCAACACGACCGCGAACGCGGCAACCGACCGCGCCGCCGCCGCCGAGCTGACCGAGGTCACCGACTTCGGCGAGAACCCCACCAACCTGCGCATGCACCTCTACGTGCCCGACAGCGTCACCGAGCAGCCGGCCGTGGTCCTGGCCCTCCACTACTGCACGGGCACGGGCGAGGCGTACTACGCCGGCACCCAGTTCGCCTCCCTGGCCGACCAGCACGGCTTCATCGTCATCTACCCGACGGCCACCCGCGAGAGTCAGTGCTGGGACGTCTCCTCCCCCGAGGCCCTGACCCGCGACGGCGGCAGCGACCCGGTCGGCCTGAAGTCGATGGTCGACCACACCGTCGCCACCTACGGGGCCGACACCAGCCGCGTCTTCGTCACCGGCGGCTCGTCGGGCGGCATGATGACCAACGTCATGGCCGGCCTCTACCCCGACGTCTTCGCGGCGGGCGCGGCCTTCGCCGGCGTTCCCTTCGGATGCTTCGCCACCACCGACGGCTCCGAGTGGAACAGCGCCTGCGCCGGCGGCGAGGTCACCCACACCCCCGAGGAGTGGGCCCAGATCGTGCGCGACGCCTACCCCGGCTACGACGGGCCCTACCCGCGCATGCAGATGTTCCACGGCACCGTGGACGACACCCTCAGCTACGTGAACTTCGAGGAAGAGATCAAGCAGTGGACAGCCGTCCACGGCCTGAGCCAGACCCCGGAGGCCTCCGACAACCCGACGCCGGAGTGGACCCGCACCCGCTACGGCGGCACCGGCACCCAGGCCACCGTCGAAGCCAACAGCTTCGAGGGCTGGGGCCACGGCCTGCCGGGTGACCTCGGCCTGGACGAACGCGCCATCGAGTTCTTCGGCCTGACCAGCCCGCAGTAGGGCAACGACATGGCTACCAGCCGACCAGCCCTGCCCCCACGCCCACCGGCCGCGACCCGTGGCCGGCGGCGCGGCTCAGCCCTGAGCCGCGATTCCGTAACACCGCAAATCCGGACGGGCGTCGAGCCCGTCCCCCCACCGGATGAACAGGAGCCGCAATGATCAGCAGTACGTCCGTACCGCGCTCGCGCCGGCGGCGTGCGCGCCGCCCCCTCCGGGCGGCCGTGGCCACCGTGGCGACCGCCGGCCTCGCCGTGACCGGCATCGTGATGTTCTCCACCACCGCCACGGCTCAGGCCGACACCCTGGGTGCCGCCGCGGAGCAGTCCGGCCGGTACTTCGGCACCGCCACCGAGGCCGGCTACTGGGGCGACTCGCAGTACACCTCGATCCTGGACAGCGAGTTCTCCAGCCTCGTCGCCGAGAACGGCATGAAGTGGGACGCCACCGAGCCCAACCCGGGCGAGTTCAACTTCGACGGCGGTGACCAGCTCGTCGAACGCGCCCAGGCCAACGGGCAGGCCGTCCGCGGCCACACCCTGGTCTGGCACGCCCAGCAGCCCGGCTGGACCGCAGGCCTGTACGGCGACGACCTGCGCAACGCCATGATCAACCACATCACCGAGACCGCCGGCCACTTCGCCGGCCAGATCTCCTCCTGGGACGTGGTCAACGAGGCGTTCGAGGAGGACGGCTCCCGCCGTCAGTCCAACCTCCAGATCGAGATGGGCGACACCTGGATCGAGGAGGCGTTCGTCGCCGCCGACGCCGCCGACCCCGACGCCAAGCTCTGCTACAACGACTACAACCTCGACGGCATCAACGCCAAGAGCGACGGCGTCTACGCCATGGTCGAGGACTTCCTCGCCCGCGGCGTGCCCATCGACTGCGTGGGCATCCAGTCCCACCTCAGCACCGAGTCCGACCTGAGCACCTACCAGGCCAACCTCCAGCGCTTCTCCGACCTCGGCGTGGACGTGCACATCACCGAGCTGGACGTCGGCGGCTCCGGCACCGCCCAGGCCGACGTCTACCGGACCGTGACCGAGGCGTGCGTGGCCGTCGAACGCTGCGCCGGCATCACCACCTGGGGCTTCACCGACGCGTACTCCTGGCGCGGCGACGAGACTCCCCTGCCGTGGGACGCCAACTACCAGAAGAAGGAGGCATACACCGCGATACTCGACGCGCTGAACGCCGCCGCCGGAAGCAACACCGGCCAGGGCAGCGAGCCCGCCACCGCGGCGTACGAGCAGACCGCACGACGCGAGAGCCCTCTCGTCGCGCAGCTCGCCTGACCCCAAGCCGGGGCGGGGCGGGGCGCCACAAGGGTCCCGCACATGCGGAGCGGCTGGCGCCCCGCCCCCACCCCTGACCAGCGTCGCCCAGGCTGGCCGGGGTGCGATGGCTCAGACCCGGGTCACCGGAGCCTGTAGTTCCGTCACCCAGTTATCGCGGTTCTCGGGGCACTCCAGGTTGATCTCGCGGGGGTATCCGGTCGACTGGTAGCCGTTGGCGTCGATCCAGCGGGCAAGGGTCTGGGCGGTGGGGAGCACGGTATCCATCGAGCCGCGATGCACGATGGTCGCCGCCTGGTCGAAGGACGGCAGGTCGAGGATCCGGAAGGCGCCGTCCTGGAGAGGGGCGGAGACCTGGACGGCGGCGTGGACGCTGATCCTGCCGCCACCCTCCGGGGCGTCCTCGTAGTACGCGACGCCGGGGCCCGTGGGGGTGATGCCCGCCGAGCCCAGGCGCCGGAACAGCTCGTCGTAGAGCGGCCCGATGACCGGGCCGATGTCCTCGGGCTCGTAACTCGCGGCGGTCGCGGTCAGCTCCGCCACCCGGACGGCAGGGACGTTCTTGATGACAACGTCGTTCGTGGGCATGTGCCCCTCGCTCTCGATCGCTCGGAGCCTCGCCTCGACCTGGACCAGCCGTGCTCCCGCGGCAGCGACAGCAGTCTCCAGTTCGGCCCGCCGCAGCCGCAGCATGCCGCGCAGTTCCTCGGCGCTGACCTTCTCGTCCACGATGTCCTGGACCTGCTGGAGGGTGAAGCCGAGGTCCTTGAGCGCGATGATCCGGTTGAGGCGGGCGAGCTGGGCAGCGGTGTAGTAGCGGTAGCCGCTGGCGGGGTCAACGTGGGCCGGGTGCAGCAGGCCGCTCGCGTCGTAGTGACGCAGCATCCGGACTGAGACGCGGCCGTGCCGAGCGAAGTCTCCGATCGTGAACATGATGTCTCCGAGCTGACCGCCTGACACGGTGTGAGAGTCAAGAAGCTACTCTGCGGCCGACCGAGGCAGCGCGGTCGTTGAGGCATGGCCGCTGCGCACACGAGAGCGAGTCGGGCAGAAAGAGGTGGAGCAGTCATGGGGCTTGTGAACCTGGACCTTCCCACGCCGGCGCGGTTGCGCGGCCGCTGGGCGGCATACGCGGCGATCCGCGCGGCCCGGGGCCCGGACAGGACGTGCTGGGCCGACGGCCCTGTATGGCACTTCGACGACAGCGGTGGCAACTGGGCGGAGGTGCACCACCTCGGTGCGGGCCGTGCGGTGCTGATCGGCTACGACCACGAGTACTCGGAAACCTATTACGGCCCGGCCGCCGAGGACTTCGGCGAGGACGAGACCGATGTGCTCGCCGGGGCACCCGACTGGTGGCGGCCGGTGGTGGAGCAGATGCTGGCCGAGAAGGAGTACGTGGGCTTCGTGTACGGCTTCGACGGCGACGGATGGAAGCGTGCCGACTACAGCGCCGAAGACGGATTTCACAGCGTGGGCCTGCCCGCCCGGAGCGTCGAGAAGACGCGCCAGAGCATCATCTCGTTCGCCCGGGAGGCGCCGGGCCTCGGCGGGGCGGCGCCACGTCCGGCCGCGATCGACGCGCTCATCGCCGCCGACGGCGACGTCACGGAGGCACACGTGACCTCGGTCGTCGGAGCGGGTGGTTGGGATCCCGCGGCGGGCGCTGCCGCGGCCAGGAGATTCCTGGCCTTCTGACCGCGTTCGGCGATCGGCGATCGGCGACGACCCTGCCGGCGAGTGCTCGGCGTCGGAATACCTCGGTCGTCAGTGCCAGTCCATGGCGCCGAACATGTACACCACCAGAGCGCGGCCTTCGGCACGCGAGGCGGCGCGGCCCAGCGCGATGGCTTCGGCATAGTCGTAGGCGTCCTCCGGAGCGGTCATCGCGCTCGGCGAGGTCAGGATCCGATACCCGCACACGCTGCGCAGCCAGATGTCCAGGTACAGCGTCTCGCCCGCAGGCGGGTCCACCGGGTCGACGCGAGGATCGCGGTACTGCACCGGCCATTCACGTACGACGTCGCCGTGCCGGAGGATGGTCACCTTCTGGGCCCTCCGGAGGATCTTGTAGCCCATCGGGATCCATTGGCACAGATCGGGGTTGTCGAACAGGGCGGGATCGGTGAACGCAGATGTGGGTCGGTGGCCACCGAAGAGTATGAACTGCGTCTCGGTCCGCTCGCTGTCAAAGGGGTCGATACGGTCCGCCTCAGCCGGCGGGTAAGGCCAGTAGTCCATGGTCCCGATCCTGCCGGGCCCCTCTGACAGCGACCGGGTGCACGTGGTCTGCCGGCGGGCTCGCGTATTCAGCTCTCGCCAGTGCTCCGCGGGGCCCAGCCTGGTGGTGACCGCCCACTGGTCCCCGGGGGCCTGTCGGCTCCAGGCGGGAAGGACGCGCGACGACCGGTCGCGGCGCCGGCGTCAGTCCTCCAGCGTCGACGGCGGCGTGCCCAGGGCGGCCAGCTCCGGCCAGAACCCCTCGGGGATGGTGGTCGCCCGCAGCTCCTCAAGCTGGGCGAGCCGCTCGGGGCGGTTGACCCCCACGATCGTCGAGGCGATGCCCGGGTGGCGCAGCGAGAACCGCAGCGCCACGGCGTGCAGCGGGATGTCCCACCGCCCGCACAGCTCGCGGGCGCGCGCCACCCAGGCGAGGAGTTCCGGCCCCGCCTGGGTGTAGGCGTACTTCTCGCCCCTGCCGGCGAGGATGCCGCCGCCGAAGGGCGCGGCGTTGAAGACGCCGATGCCGCGGTCGGCCGCCAGGTCGATCAGCTCCTCGCCCCGCCGGTCCACGAGCGTGTACCGGTTGTGGGTCAGCAGAACGTCGAACGCGCCGCTCTCGGCGTACCGGCGCATCTGGGAGACGGGGCCCGAGGCGATGCCGAGGGCCCCGGCCAGCCCCTGCTCGCGCAGCTCGGTCAGCCCCTGCACGGCCCCGCCGGGCGCGAACGCCTCCTCGACCTCGATGGTGTAGGGGTCGTGGAGGTGGAGCAGCGGCAGGCGGTCGAGCCCCAGGCGCGCGGTGCTCTCCTCGAACGACCGCCAGACCCGGTCACGGTCCAGCGCGCCCGTCTCCGGGTCGGCGTCGACCTTGGTGACGATCACTTTGCCGGCGGGAAGCCCGTCGCGCCGGACGGCGGCTCCCAGGACGGTCTCGCTGCGGCCCTGGGCGTAGTTGTTCGAGGTGTCGATCATCGCGAACGGGCTGGCGAACATCGCCCGCGCCAGAGCGTCGGCCTCCTCGGCCGGTGTCCCGTCGGGATGCGGCGGGTTGCCCAGGTAGGAGGTGCCGACGCTGACCGCCGTCACGCGCAGCGAGGTCCCCGGCACGATCCGCTCGTCCGTCAACTCATCCATGTCTCTTCGATCTTCCGCCGCGCGCCACGCGTACCTGTTCGATACGCCTTGCCGCACGGGACACTAGCAGCGACGCGTGGCGCCCGCGGGGGGACGGCTCCCCGCCAGCATGCCGCGGCCGACTACGGCTGGACGGCCAGCGACGACGAGCTGATGCCGACGGTCACCGTCACGCCCGACGGCGAGTGGCCCGGGCCCCCTGCCGCGCCGGGTGCGCCTAGCCGCAGCGGAGGATTACCCATTATCGAAGCGCTTCGATTCTCAGCCAGAGCCCCCAATCCGTGAAGAGCACGCGACAACTGCTTGCACGCCCCCTACCTACCGTTGGCAACGTTGCTAAATCTCCCCATCGCACTTCTGTCGCAGGGCTTGTGTGCTCCGCTGAGGGCTCCTAGCCTCAGCCAAACGTTGAAGCGCTTCGACCCTTCGTCGTACGCATCCCGGGACCTTGCAACGAAGCAGAGCCAGGAAGGGGCGTTGACGTCATGCCGAACGCACGCTCCGGGCCGAGCCGGACATTCGCCTACGCCGGCCTGCCGCAGGTCGTCGAAAGCGCGGAGAACGCCGTGGCGCGGAGCACGGTCCCACGCCCCCGTACCGCGGGAGACCGGCGGAAGCCCTCCGCCACCAGAGCAACGCAAACCAGGCTCGATCACGTCCAGGACGTGTCTGACGAAGTCGGCCCCTTCACGAAGGGCATGCCCATCGGCGCCATCGAAGGCTGAAACGTACCCCCGCAGACCTGACTCCACCTCCGGACCCCGCCCCCACACCAAGAGGAGACAGCCGGTGGCCGCGCTCAGCGACACGCTCCGGGGGGCGGTTGCACATCGTCAACCTCGCTGGGGCGCGAGCCGCCTCAACCCCCACCCCCCACAGCAACGAAGGAAGAGCTGTCATGCGACACTCACGACGCCCGCGTCTCCCGCGGGCCCTGGCGCCGGTCACCATCGCGCTGGCGACCGTCCTCACCGTCACAACGGTCAGCATCGCCTCGGCGCAGGAGGACACCCCCGCAGCCCCGCTGGCCGAGGTGTGCGGTGACTTCGAGACGATCGAGCAGGGCAAGTACTGGCTGAACAACAACGTCTGGGGGCAGGACGCCGGCACCGGCTGGCAGTGCGTCCACGACTCCCCGCCCGCCGAGGAGGGCACCATCGCCTGGGGCACCAACTGGGAGTGGTCCGGCGAGCCGACCTCGGTGAAGTCCTTCGTCAGCTCCGTACTCGGCTGGCACTGGAGCTCGATCGAGCCCGACACCGGCCTGCCGGTCCAGCTCTCCTCGGGCACCCCGGTCAACACCGTCTGGGACTACCAGGTCAGCGACAACCCGGGCACCATGAACGTCGCCTACGACCTGTGGCTGCACTCCATCAACAACCCCGGCTCGTCGGACGACCCGACCGACGAGATCATGATCTGGCCCTACCGCAGCGGCGGCGCGGGCCCGATCGGCGAGACCGTCGCCACCGTCGAGATCGGCGGCGCCACCTGGGAGCTGCACGAGGGCAACATCGGCTGGGACGTGTACTCCTTCGTCCGCACGGAGAACACCGAGTCGGTCGAGTTCAACCTCATGGACTTCCTGACCTACCTCGTGGAGAACCGCGGTCTGGACGCCAACAAGTACCTCAACAGCGTGCAGGCCGGAACCGAGGTGTTCACCGGCGCCGGGTCGCTTGAGACCAGCCGGTACGCCACCGACGTCGGCTGACGTCCCCCAACCGGGACCCCGCGAAGGCGGGCACACCGGCGCCCCACGCGGCAGGTCGGCCGGTGGCCGACAGGACACAGCGGCCACCGGCCGGCCCGCCCGGCGCCCGTCAGCATCCCGTTGCGCACCTGCGCGCTGACGGCGTCTCGCGCCGCGGCCGGGCACAGCGGCTGCCGGGCAGGCCCTTGAGCCTGGACCGGCTCATCAGCAGTTCCACCGTGCCGTGGCTGAACCCGGCGCGGTTCACCCGCCCGTCCACCACGGTCGCACCGTTGGCGGCGTAGACCATGTCGGGGAACCAGGCGCCGCGTCCGGTCGGCATCTGCACGCCGCCCCGCTCACCTGGCTCATTTGCCGCCCGCTTAAAGATATGGCGGCCATACGGACCCGAGGGCAGGCTGAAGCCATTCCGCTCTGGTTCCTGAGCATGTGGCCCCACCGTCCTGTCCAAGCGTGTGCCCCATCCGTGTCGAACCCACCTCGATGTCCGTGAGTCCTCGGACGTCCGTCGGCAGACCCGCCGTCAACCCCCTCGTGACCACGGCTCCACCGACGTCCGATCTTCCCGATGCGCAGGTCACACAAGCATGGAGGCAAGATCATGCCCGAACAGAAACAGGCCCTGCGCGTCTCCCTGTTCGACTCCACGCCGCGCGACGGCGAGCAGGCTCCCGGGGACCGCGCGGTCCGCGAGGACGTCCGCCCCGATCTTCAGGCGGGTGGCCGCGAGAACCGCCATCGGCGAAGAACGAAGACACGGCGAGGGCCGAGGTGGTGCGCCTCGGTCACACCGAGCAGGCCGAGGCGGTGCGGCGGGCCTGCGACGCGGTGATCGAGCGCCGACGGCACCCAGGCCGCTCCGGCCTGGTACGTCGCAGAGATCGGCTGACAGCCCGGACATCCTGCCTCAGACGAGAGGGGAACGACCACCGTGTCCCAGCAGGCCCTCCAGCATGGCGCAGCACCCGTCGCCATCCGCAGCGCCGCCTGGTATCTGCCCGAGCACACGCTGCCGATCAACGGTGTGCGGACGCTCGACGAGGCCGAGCGCGCCACCCGCGACGCTCTGGGCATCGACACGATCCGGGCGGACGACCGGCTGAGCTCCGTCACTCTCGCGGAACGCGCCGCACGCCGGGCTCTCGAACAGGCGGGGCTCGACGCCCGGGACCTGGGCGCCCTGGTGATGGTGGAGTCGCGGGTCCAGGAGACGTTCCTCAGCTCCGAGGTGACCAGGCTCCAGCACCAACTCGGCGCCGGCAACGCCACCACCTTCTCGGTGGGCGGGCTCGGCTGTGTCTCGATCACCCCGGCCCTGCTGACGGCCCGCGGACTGCTGGCCGCGGACCCTGCCCTGGACCATGTCCTGGTCGTGCACGGCAGCAAGCCGGCCGCCGCCCTGCGCTACCGCCACCCGGTCACGGTGAACGGCGACGGCGGGCAGGCACTGCTGCTCTCCCGCAGCGGGCGGATACGGGTACTCGACATCGCGCAGCAGACCAACGGGCGCTACTGGGACCTCTTCCACGTCGACTACCGGGACCGCCCCACCGCGTCGTGGCGCGAACAGTGCACGGAGCCCAGCACCTACTCCTTCCGCCTGGCCGTGGAGACGCGCAACCACCTCTCCGCGATGCTGGGCGACCTGCTGCGGCGCAACGGAATCGGCCGTGGGGACGTCGCCGGCTTCGTCAGCCAGAATCTGTCCGCCGGGAGCTTCACCTTCCTCGAGGACTCCCTGGACATCGAACTGCTGCCGGCGTGCCGGGAGAACCTCCGGCAGTACGGACACCTCGGTCCCAACGATGTCTTCCTCAATCTCCGCACAGCACTCGACCGCAAGGAGCTGGCCCCCGGCGACCTCGCGGTCCTGATCAACGTGAGCCCGGTGGCTGCCTGGAGTCTGCTGCTGGTCGAGACAGGTCCACAGGAGGACGCGGCATGAACGACATCACCTCGCAGATCACCGGCTTCCTGAGCGCGGCTCTTCGCCGGCAGGTCGAGCCGGACGACGACTACTTCGCGCAGGGCCTCGCCGACTCGCTGTTCGCCCTGGAGCTGGTGACCTTCGTCGAGAGCCACTTCGCCCTCACCATCGAGGTCGAGGATCTGGATCTGGACAGCTTCAGGACCGCCAACCGCATCACGGAGTTCGTCCGGCGCAAGACCGGAGCGCCCGAGCTGGGAGAGGCGCATGTCGAGGGTTCCTGACAGCGGCCCCGACGCCGCGACGACGGATCTGCCGCCCATGGAGCCCGTGGAGCCCGTGGACCTGTCCCGGGTCGCGGCCGATCTGGCGGCCAACGCACACGACTGCGCCTCTCGTTGGGATCAGGACGGCGGACTGCCCGATTCGGTGCGCAAGGAGTTCGCCGCATCGGGACTGCTCGCCGCGGACCTGCCCGAGCGGTACGGGGGCGCCGGCCTCCATCCGCTCACGCTCGGCGAGATCACCGCACGGATCGGTGGTGAGTGCAGCGCCCTGCGCGGGCTGCTGACCGTACAAGGCATGGTCGCCGCGGCGCTGCTGCGCTGGGGCACCGAGGCGCAGCGGGCCGACTGGCTGCCCAGGCTGGCCGGCGGCGAGCTGACCGCCGGCTTCGCGGCGACCGAGCAGGGCGCCGGCAGCGCGCTGGGGTCGGTGGAAACCCGTATCGAGGCGTCGGGCCGGTCGGACCACCAGGAACGCCAGGAACTGGTCGTGAGCGGCCACAAGAGGTGGGTCACCTTCGGCGCGGTCGCCGACGTGTTCCTGGTCCTCGGCACGTACGAGGGAAGGCCGGCCGCCGTGCTCGTGGACGCCGACCGCGCCGGTGTCGAGCGGGAGCCTGTGAACGGCCAGCTCGGCATGCGGGCCGCCCGCGTCGCCCATCTGTCCTTCGACGGCGTGCGGGTGCCCCGGCGTCAGCTCGTCGCCCCTCCCGGTCTGGGGCTCTCCCATGTCGCCGGCACCGCGCTCGACCACGGCCGGTTCACGGTCGCCTGGGGATGCGTGGGCATGGCGGAGGCGTGCGTCGAGGACGCCGCCACCCACGCCGCGGTCCGCCGGCAGGGCGGCACCCCCCTGGGTGACCACCAGTTGGTCCGGTCACTGCTGGCCAGGTCGGCGGTGGACGCCGCCGGGGCCCGGGAACTCGCCCGCAGGGCCGCGGAGGCACGGGCCTCGGGCCCGGGTCACGGGGTGTCGGAGACGCTCATGGCCAAGTACGCGGCGGCTTCCGCGGCGGCGGCGTGCAGCCGCGACGCCGTGCAGGTGCTCGGCTCGGCCGGCTGCGCGCCCGGCAGCAGGGCGGGCCGCCACTTCCGGGACGCCAAGGTCATGGAGATCATCGAAGGAGCACAGCAGGTGTCCGAACTTCACATAGCCGAACGGCTGTTACGGCGCTTCGGTGGTGCGGCGTGACGGCGGCAGCGGGCGCGCCCACCGTCAAGTGCCTGGTGTGGGACCTGGACGACACCCTGTGGGACGGGGTGGTGCTGGAGGGCGACGATCCCGCCCCCTTCCCCGCGGCGCTGGAGACCCTGGCCGAGCTGGACCGTCGCGGCATCCTGCACGCCGCCGCCAGCCGTGGCGAACACAGCGTCACCCACCGCCATCTGACGGAACGCCGACTGGCCGACTGGTTCTGCGCGACACAGGTGGGCTGGGGCGCCAAGTCCGCCGCGGTGCGCCGGATCGCGAAGGCCCTCAACATAGGTCTGGACACCATCGCGTTCGTCGACAACGACCCGGTGGAGCGGGCGGAGGTCGCCGGCGAACTCCCCATGGTCCGCTGCTACCCGGCGGCGGAGGTCGGACGGCTGCCGGAGTACCAGGAGTTCCGGCCCGAGCACATCACCGCGGAGGCCACCGGGCGGCGCCGGCTCTACCAGGCCGAGTGGCAACGCCAGGAGGCCGAAGAGGAGTTCACCGGAGGACGCCAGGCGTTCCTCGACTCGCTCGACCTGGTCATGGAGCTGCGCGCGGCCACCGAGGAAGACCTCTCCCGGGCCAGCGAGCTGACCGTCCGCACGCACCAGCTCAACAGCACAGGACTGACCTACGGCATCGACGAACTGCGCCGGCTGAGCTCCTCACCGGACCACCAGGTGCTGCTGGCCACGCTCCGCGACCGCTTCGGGGACTACGGGATCATCGGCCTGGCCGTCACCGAACTCGTCGGGCGGGACTCGGTCCTGCGGCTGATGCTGATGTCCTGCCGGGTCGCCTCGCGCGGTGCGGGGAACGTGCTGCTGCACCACCTGATCCAGCAGGCCCTGGCGGCCGGCCGGCGCCCCGTCGCGCACTTCATCCCGACCGAGGCCAACCGGAACATGCTGGTCACGATGCGCTTCGCCGGCTACGAGGCGACGGTCACCGACGAGGACCGCCTCGTGCTCACCGTGGACCCGGAGCGCCCGCTGCCCAAGGCCCCCGGCCACACGCGCGTGATCGCCGGTGCGGCATGCACAGCACAGGAAACCGCGCTGGAGACAGCACAGGAGACAGCACAGGAGGCGAGGCTGCCATGACCCGACGTCCCGGTGGTATCGATGAGTTCGTCCCCGCGGACGCCCCGGCGGAGGTACGGCCGGTGTGGGACGCCTTCCGAAGCCAGGTGGCCAGGACGCCCGAGGCGACCGCGCTCATCATCGGCGGCGTCTCGCTGACGTACCGCGAGCTCGACCACGCCTCGGCCGGTCTTGCGCGGCTGCTGTGGCAGCACGGACTGCGGCCGGGGCGGGTCGTCTGCGTCCGGACGCCGCAGAGCGCCCTGTCCGTGGTCGCCGTGCTCGCCGCGCTGCGCACCGGTGCCACCTGGGCGGTCCTGGAACCGGACCTGCCCGTCGGGAGGTTCGAGGCGCTGTGCCGGGACCTCGACTGCGCGGTGGTGCTGAGCGAGGGCGGCGACGCGGTGCCGGCACCCGCGCTCGCGGCGATGCCCGCCCCGCCGGCGGTCGTGGACGCGGCGGACCTGAAGCTGACGCGGCTCGTCGAGGCGGGCCAGGAGCTGCCGACCGACCCGTACCCACCGGTCCCGGAGCAGAGCCCCGCCTACGTCGCCTACACCTCGGGATCCACCGGTGTGCCCAAAGGCGTGATGGTCAGCCGGGGCCAGCTCGCGGCGTCCATCAGCTGCCGGGGGCCGGTGTACGGCACCGAGCACTCCGTCCTCCTGATCGCGTTGCGGCTGTCCTTCGACGGGGTTCTCGGCGGCATGTTCTGGTCGCTCACCGACGGTCACACGCTGGTCCTGCCCGATTCCCGGCAGCTCGTGCGGGTGCCGGAGTTCACCCGGCTGGCCAGGGAACACCGCGTGACACACCTGTTCAACATTCCCTCCTACTACCGGGCGGTGCTCCAGGAACCCGGCGGCCTGCCCGACACGCTGCGCCTTGTGGTCGTGGGGGGTGAGGAGTGCACCCCCCAGCTGGTGGCCGCACACCACGAGCGACTGCCGGGGATCCCGATCGTCAACGAGTACGGGCCCACCGAGACGACCATCACCTGCACGGTGGAGACCGATCCGGACCCGACCCGGGACCGCATCCCCATCGGGCGGCCCTTCCCGGGAGCGCGGACCCTGGTACTGGACGAGCGGCTGCGTGAAGTCCCGGCCGGGGAGCGGGGCGAGCTCTACGTCGGCGGCTCCTTCGTGGCACTCGGCTACGCGAACCAGCCGGCCCGCACGGCCGAGCGATTCGTCGCGGACCCGTACGGGCGGCCGGGCGGGCGCCTCTACCGCACCGGGGACATCGCCAGCGTCGACGAGCGGGGCGCGTTGCTCTACCACGGCAGAACGGACGACCAGGTCAAGATCCGCGGTGCGCGGATCGAACTCGGCGAGATCGAAAGCGTGCTGGAACGCCATGCGGGCGTGGCGCAGGCCGTGGCGCTCTGCGAGCGTGCCGGGCGGGACGAGCCGCAGGTGATCGCCTTCGTACTGCCGACACCCGGCAGCGGGCCGCCGGACGACCCGGAGCTGCGCGAACACTGCCGAGGCCGACTGGTGGAGCAGGCCGTACCGACCCTGTTCGTACCGGTCGACCACATGCCCCTCGACCGCAACACCAAGGCGAACCGGGCCACGCTCCGCACGCTGATCCCGACGGACCGGCAGGCCTCCGGGGACTGGAGCGGGCACCGGCCTGCCGTCGGCCGGATCTGGGCGGAGGTCCTCGGGCACTCCGGCGCCGGCCCGGACGACAACTTCTTCGCCGTCGGCGGGAGTTCGATCAAGGTCATCGACCTGCACGACAGGCTGGAGCGGCGATGGCCCGGGGCGCTGCGGGTGGGCGAGCTGTTCGACTACATCACCATCGCCACCCAGGCGCAGCGGATCGCCGACCGCCTGGGCGAGCGCGCACAGGGCGAGGAACCCGCCCCACCGGCCACATACGAGCTCTGACAGGCATGAAGGGAGAGGTGACATGAGCGGCACGGGCGTGACACACGGCAGACCGGCCGTCGCGGTGATCGGCATCGCCACGAGATTCCCGCAGGCGGATTCCCTCGCCGCCTTCCGGGCGAACCTGCGGGCGGGGAGGGACTCGGTGCGTCCGATCCCGCCGGAACGGATCCGGAGCACAGGGCTCGATCCCCGGCAGGACTATCCGGAGCAGGGCTACCTGGAGCGGATCGACCTCTTCGACCACGAGTTCTTCGGGCTGTCCCGGCGCGAGGCGGAGGTGACCGACCCGCAGCACCGGCTGGCACTCCAGCTCACCCAGGAGGCGCTGGAGAACGCCGGATACGCCCCGTCCGGGCTCCGGGACAGCCAGACAGCGGTGATCTTCAGCTCGCCGAACAACGGCTACGCGCCCCTGGTGCGCGAGCGCGGCACGCTCAGCCTGAACGGGAACATCCCCTGTGCCCTGCCCGCCAGGATCTCCCACCTCTTCGGTTTCACCGGCCCTTGCTACGGCGTGGACACCGGCTGCAACGGCTCACTCGTCGCCGTCCACCAGGCATGCCGTGAACTCGGCGACGGCGACGCGGACCACGCCGTCGTGGGCGGGGTGAGCCTGCGCCACATCGTGCCGCCGGCGGCCACTGTGGCCGACTTCCCCGGTGTCGCCTCGCCCACCGCCCGGTCCCGCGCGTTCGACCGTGCCGCGGACGGCGCGGGCTGGGGCGAGGGCGGCGCGGTGGTGGTCCTCACCACGCTGGAACGGGCGCTGGCGGAGGGTGCGTTCATCCACGCCGTGATCCGCGGCAGCGCCGTGGTGCACAACGGCCGGCACTCCGCGACCATCAGCACACCGAGCGCCCGCTCGCAGGCGCAGGTCATCACCAAGGCGTGGCGCAACGCCTCGCTGGACCTGGCGACCGCCGGATACATCGAGACACACGGCTCGGGCACCCGCCTCGGCGACGCGGTCGAGGCCGAGGGCCTGGCCCTCGCCCGTCCCGACGGCGACCGCACGGTGAAGGTCGGCTCGGTCAAGACCAACATCGGGCACCTGGACCACGCCGCGGGAATCGCCGGGCTGGTCAAGGCCATACTCAGCGTGCACCACGGCGAGCTGTATCCCTCGCTGCACTTCGAGGAGCCCGCCGACGAGGTCGACCTCGAAGGCGCCCGCCTCGAGGTCGTCACCTCGCTCGAGCAGTGGGGCGACGAGACACGCCGGGCGGGCGTGAGCTCGTTCAGCCTCGGCGGCGTCAACGCGCACTGCGTGGTGGAGCAGCCCCCGGTGCCCCCGGCGACCGCCCCGGTACGCCCCGCCGTCCGCACCCCGCAGCTGGTCGCGGTGTCCGCCCGCAGCAAGGAGGACCTGCTGTCCCAGTGCGAGCGGCTGTCGCTCTCACTGCGCCACAGCGCCCACCCGCTGGCCGACGTCGCGCGCACGCTGAACGAGGGCAGGGACCACCACCCCTACCGTGCGTCCGTGGTCGCCCGGGACACCTCCGAGCTCGCGGCACGCCTGGCCGCCGAGGTCACCTGGCGTCGGCCCGAGGCGGCCTGCACCGTCGCCATGGCCGTACCTCGGGTGGTCTTCCTGCTCTCCGGGGACGCCGCACCCGGCGAGCCGGGCGATCCGCTGCCGGAGGAGTTGCCGGACGAGCTGCCCGCGCCGGCCGACAGCGTCGCGATGGTCGGCGGACAGCTCGCGACGTACCGGCGGCTGGTCCGGGCCGGCGTCTCGCCGGACGGGCTGATGAGTTCGGGGATCTCCCGCTACAGCGCACGGTACCTGCGGGGCGATCTCAGCGCCGAGGACACCGCCACGCTGCGGCGAGCACGCAGCGGGCAGGACCCCGCGGTGGCGGGCACCCCGCTGCGGGTGGAGCAGCTCCACGCGGCGGCGGACGAGCAACTCGCCGACGGCCCCGTGGTGTTCGTCGAGCTGGCGTCCCGTGGCGAGATCAGCGACCGGTTGGCGGCCCACCTCCGCGACCGCGCGGACGCCCGCGTGCTCTGTCTGCGGCCCGGTGCCGCCGATGCCGACGCCGACGCCGCCGTCCTGGAGCTGCTGGGCAGGTTGTACGAGTTGGGCGTCAGCCTCGACTGGCCGGCGCTGCGGGCCCACCCGTCGGCGGGCCGGGTTCCGCTGCCGGGACATCCGTTCACCGGCGTTCCCTGCTGGGCCGCGCCACTGGATGAGGTGCCGCCCTCCGAGCCCGCTGCTCCCGCTCCCGCTCCCGTTCCGGCACCGGCACCGGCACCGGCACCGGCAGCCGAGGAGCCGGAGCCGGTCCCCGCACCCGGCGAGCAACGGCCCGAAGAGTCCGGGACCGTACTGGACTGGCTGCGGGAGACCCTCGTCGAGCTGCTGCACGCGGATGAGGTCCCGGCCGACGCGGACTACTTCGCCATCAACGGCAACTCCGTCATCGCTCTCCAGCTCCTTGATCGGGTACGAGAGCAGCACGGAGTCCAGCTCAAGATGGCGGACATCTACGACCACCCCGTCGTCAGCGCGCTCGCGGACGTCATTCACGACCGGGCGCCGCACGCGCCCACGCCGACGGCCCCGGTCGTCCCCGAGGCGCCCGACGCCGCGTTGCCGCCGATCGTCCCGGGCGGGGAGCCGGTGCTGTCGTACGGGCAGGAGCGCATGTGGTTCCACCACCAGCTCGACCCGACGACCACGCTCTACAACCTCCCCGGAGCCCGCCGGTACCGCGGCCCCCTGGACGTCGAGACGTTCAGGCTCGCCTGGGAGGACCTGGCGCGGCGCCACGAGGTGCTGCGGTCCAATTTCGTCGAGGCCGACGGCAAACCCGGGCTGGTGATCCGGCCCGAACTGGGCGACTTCTTCACGTACCTCGACGTCTCGGGCGAGGATGCCCCTCAGGCCGCGGCGGGCGCGGTCATCACCTCCGCCATGCGCTGGGTCTTCGACATCGCCCACGAGCCGCTCGTGCGGGTGACCGTCGTGCGGATCGGCGATGACGACCACATCGTCTGCTGGTGCATGCACCATGCGGTGAACGACGGCTGGGCTCCGCAGATCCAGATGCGGGACCTGCTGGAGTTCTATACGGCCCGCCTGGAGAACCGTGCCCCCGACGTCGAGCCGCTGCCGGTGCAGTACGCGGACTACGCGCGGTGGCAGCGGGAGCTGATGGCCGACTCCCGCCTTGACGGTGAACTGAGCTACTGGCGCGAACGGCTGAGCGACCCGCCCGCGCTGGAGCTGCCCACCGACCGGCCGCGCCCCGACCGTATGGACTTCGCGGGTGCGACCCACGGGTTCACCATCCCGGGCGCACTGGTGCGGCGGCTGCGCGAGGTGGGCGCGCGGGAGAAGGCCACGCTGTTCATGGTGCTGCTCACCGGGCTCAACGTGCTGCTCGCGCGCTGGTCGGGCCAGCGGGACATCGTCGTCGGCACCCCGACCATCGGCCGTAACCGGCCCGAACTGTGGGAGCTTCTCGGCTTCTTCAACAACACCATCGCACTGCGCTCGGACCTGTCGGGTGACCCGGGCTTCCGCGAGCTGCTGCGCCAGGTGCGCGGGGTGGTGCTCGGCGGGCTCGACCACCAGGAGATCCCGTTCGACGCGGTCGTGCGCGAGGTCGCGGCCGACCGTGATCCGAGCCGTAACCCGGTCTTCGACGTGATGTACGTGCACCAGACGCTGCCACCGGCCGCCGCCTTCGGCGAGACCGTCCTCGGACCGACGCACGACCCGGAGATCAGCCCGCACTTCCCCGGGCTGCCCCCGGGCACCGCCAAGTTCGACATCACGATGGTCGTCGGCGAGCTGGCGGACGAGGACGAGCTCGTGGTCATGATGGAGTACGCGACGCAGCTCTTCGACGCCGACACGATCTCCGCCCTGTGCGAGGCGTACATAGAGCTGCTGCACGCCGTCGCGGACAACCAGGACACGTGCTTCGGCGAACTCCCCGGCGGCCCTCCCCCGGGGTCTGCCCCGGTGGTCCCGGTGGCCGCCCCCGTCGTCAGCGGCGTCGAGCTGCGCGGCGAGGTGCGGCTCCCCGCGCTGCGCACGGCGCTGGAGGACCTGGCGAAGCGGCACGAGGTGTTGCGTGCCAGGACCGTCGGAGCCGTGGGGCACGGCTCGCTGCTCGGCGACGGCTTCCTCACCACCGCGGACGTCTCCGGCGAGAGCGTGCCCCTGTTCACAGCGTGGCAGATCGCCCAGGCCGAGGCCGCACTCGTACTCGATCCGGCATCGGGTCGCCGGCTCCACGCGCTCCTCGCGACGACGGGCCCGGCCCGGCACGTCCTGCTGGTGACCACCCACCGGCAGGCCTACGACGGCGGTCAGCCGGAGGTGCTCTTCCGGGACCTGCTGGGGCTCTACGGCGCCCGCCTGGACGGACGCCGGGCCGAGCTGCCCGCGCTGTCCGGCGAGCACACCGAGCCCCGGGCAGGCTCCCAGCGGGAGGCCCACCTCGCCTACTGGGCACGGACCTTGACGGGACTGGCCCACAGCGCGCCGCCGCTGGACCGGGCCCGGCCCGCCGGCGGCACCCGCGTCACCGCCACCCTCGGGTCCCGGATTCCCGACGACCTCGCCCACGCGGTGGGCCGTTCCGGGGCCAGGGAGAGCGTGCTGGCGGCCGTCGCCGCCCTGCTCGCCCTGCACACGGAGGCGGACGAGGCGCTCATCGGGCTGACCGGCACGGCGCTTCCCCTCTCGGCGGCCCGCACGCGGGTGGGCCCCTTCGCGCCGAGCCTGCCGCTGCGTCTGGACCTGGCCGACGACCCGTCCTTCGAGGAGCTCACCGACCGGGTGCGGCACGCCATCACCGGCGCGGAACAGCACCGGGATGTGCCGCTCGCCGACATCGTGCGCGCGGCCGGACTGCCCGGCGAGCCCGGCAGGGCACCGCTGTTCGATGTGGCGTACACCTACCAGGCGCTGCCGGCGGCACTCGGCTCGGCGGCCGGGGTGGAGGCGGCCCCCCTGCGGTACCCCGGCATGGACGCGGGACGGCTCACGCTGCCGCCCTGCCGCAGCGAGCTGGACCTCTTCTGGTGTGTCGTCGAAGGGCCGGGGCGGGACGAGCTGTCCGTCTCGTTGGACTACCGCACCGAGCTCTTCGACGCGTCGACTGCCCGCGCTCTCGTCGAGGGACTGCTCACGATGCTGCGTGCGGCCAGCCGCACCCCCGGTGCACCGCTGTCCAGCCTGTGGCCCATCCGCACGACGACCAGCGCAAGCACAGCTGCCGACTGACGCGGCTCGGACAACGAAGGAGACCTGCACAGTGGGCGACGACAAGACAGACGTTCAGCAGACCGCGCAGACCGCGCAGACCGCGCAGACCGCGCAGACCGCGCAGACCGTTCCGGCCGGGTCACGGGTGGGCATCGTCGGCGCGGGCACGATGGGGATCGGTGTGGCGCAGTGCTTCGCCGAAGCCGGCCGCCCCGTGGTCGTCGTCGACAACGACCCCGGGGCGCTGGCTTCGGGACCGGCCCGGCTCCGCGCCGGGATCAGGACGGCCACGCTGCTGCGCCGGCAGTCCGGGGTGCCGGCGCAGGCGGGCGCGCCCGCACCCCGCGCCGAGTCCCTCGTGACCTGGTCCGCCGGGCTCGCCGACATGGCCGCCGCTGAACTGGTGGTGGAGTGCGCCCGGGAGGACGAGGACATCAAGGAGGGGATCCTCCGCGAGCTGGACCGGGTCTGCGGGGCCGAGGCGATCTTCGCGTCCAACACCTCGTGCATCCCGGTCAGTCGCCTCGGGTCCTTCACCGGCCGCCCCGACCGGGTCATCGGCACCCACTTCATGAACCCGGCGCCGCTCAAGGACGCGGTGGAGGTCATCCGCGCCCCGGAGACCAGCGATGTCACCCTGGAGCGTACGAAAGGCTTCCTCGCCCGCATCGGAAAGCACGCGCTCGTGGTGCGCGACGCCCCCGGCTTCGTCACGAACCGGGTGCTGATGCTGACGCTCAACGAGGCGGCCGCCGTGCTGGGCGAGGGAACCGCCGACGCCGAGACCGTGGACCGCGTTTTCCAGGACTGCTTCGGTCACCCCATGGGGCCGTTGCGCACGGCCGACCTCATCGGTCTCGACACCATCGCCGACTCGCTGGAGGTGCTGCGCCGGCACACCGGCGAGGACCGCTTCCGGCCCTGCCCCCTGCTGGCCCGTCTCGTCGCCGAAGGCAACGTGGGACGCAAGTCGGGCAGTGGTTTCTACCAGTACGCGCAGTACTCGCCACAGCACCTCACCGCGCGGGGAGGGACCGGCCATGGCTGACCGCCAGGCCGTCGGCCACACCGCCCAGCTCGTGGAGATCCACGGCGAGCTGGACCTCACCACGCTGGGCAGGGCGGTCGCCCAGGTCGTGGCCGAGGCCGCCGCACTGCGGGACGGCCTGCCGCTGCCCGTGGTGGACCTGAGCACGGAGGCGGACCCTCCCCCAGGCCCCGGGGGCCTGGGAGGTGCCCCCAGGGACGCGGCCGAGGCGTGGGCACGCGCGGCGCTCGAGCGGGGCGGCGAGGAGACCGGACAGCCCTCGTCCACCCAGGCGTTACTGCGGCTCGGCCCGGACCGCCACCACTGGTTCCACCGGCACCACCGGGCCGTCGTCGACCGCTTCGGCTGTGCGCTGATCACCCGTCGGGTCTCCGAGGTGTACACGGCGCTCGCCGAGGGCCGCCCGGCCGCTGACGGCGCCCTGGCCACCCGGGCCCAGCTGGCCTCGGCGGCGGCCGGGTACGCCGGATCTCCCGCGCAGGAAGCCGACCGCGCCTACTGGCGCCGGCGGCTCGCCGACCTCCCCGAGCCGGTGACCTTAGCGTCTTCCCCCAGGCCCTTGGGGGCCTGGGAGGTGCCCCCATCGGCCCGGGACGCCGACGCCGACGGGCTGCGGGCACCGGTGAACTCCCGCCCGGTGACGCTCGGCACCACCGACACGGAAGCCGTGCGTGCCATCGCCCGCTACGGCGGTGTGCCGGTGAGGGCGGTGCTGTCCGCCGCCGTGGCGGCCTACGCCCACCGGCTGAGCGGCGCCACGGACGTGGTGATCGGCATGCCGGTGGACGGCCGGCCGAGCCGGGTCAGCCGGCGTATCCCGGACGCCAGCGAGAGCATCGTGCCGCTCCGGCTGACGGTACGGTCCGGCGCCAGCTTCGCCGAACTCGTCCGCGACGTCGCCCGGGAGTCGCGCGAGGCGGTCAGGCACCAGCGGCTGGCGCCCTGCGATCGGCCGCGGCTGTTCGGGCCGATCGCCGACATCCGCGCCCCCCGCGCCCCCGTGCGGTTCGGTGAGCTGTCCGCGGTGGTCCACGACCTGGCGCCCGACCCGGTCCACGACGTGCGCGTCGTACTCGACGACGACCCCGCGGACCAGCGGCTGCGGGTCGTCTTCAGCGGCGCGTCGGACCGCTATTCCGCCGCCGAACTCGACGCGCACGCCAGGCGTTTCCGGCGTCTGCTGTCCCTGGCCGTGGCCGCCCCGGGGCGCCCGCTGGGCACCTTCGACCTGCTGGCGGCGGACGAGCGAACGGCCGTTCACTCCTGGACGAGCGGCACGGAGGGCTCCGGAGCACCCGGCGGCCGAACGCTCACCGACCTGCTGGAGAGCGCCGCCCGAAGCCACCCCGACGCGGTCGCCGTCATCGGCGCCGACGACAAGCTCACCTACGCGGAACTCCACGAGCGTGCCAACCGGCTGGCCCGGCTCCTGCTCGACCGGGGTGCCGGACCGGAGTCGGTCGTCGGGCTGCTGCTCCCCCGGTCCGCCGGGACACTCGTGGCGATGCTCGCGGTGCTCAAGACGGGCGCCGCGTACCTGCCGCTCGACCCCGGTTACCCGGCCGAGCGGCTCCGCTTCATGGTCAAGGACGCGGAACCCGTCTGCGTGCTGACCGACACCGCCATCGACTCGTACGTCGCGAGCGGGTCGACCACGACCATCCGGCTCGACGACCCCGCCATCGCCGGGGAGTTGGAGCGCTTCTCACCCACGGCACCGTCCGACGCCGACCGCCCCGAGCCGCTGCGGCCCTCGCATCCCGCGTACGTCATCTACACCTCGGGCTCCACTGGTACGCCCAAGGGGGTCGTGGTGCCGCACCGTGGCGTGGTCGCGCTGGTGGACTGGGCGGCCGCCGAGTTCGGCGCCGAGTCGTTGGCACACACGCTGACGGCGACCTCCTTCAGCTTCGACGTGTCGGTGGCCGAGATCTTCCCCGCGCTGGCGGGCGGCGGCAGCGTCGAGGTGGTCGGCAGTCTCCTGTCGCTGCTCGACGGCGATCCGCCGAGCTGGTCGGGCGGTCTGCTGTGCGCCATCCCCTCCGTGTTCTCCACGCTGATGGAGACCGGCGGTCTCGAGGTGTCGGCCACGACGCTCTCGATGGCCGGTGAGGCACTCCCCGCCTCCCTCGCCGCGCGGATCCGGGAGATCCTGCCCGGCACCCGGCTGCTCAACGCGTACGGGCCCACCGAAGCCACCGTCTACGCCACCGCGGCCGCCGTCCCTGCCCCTGCTGTGCCGGAGGGCGCACCGCCCATCGGACGGCCGCTGGGCCACGTACGCGCCTATGTGCTCGACAGCTCACTCCAGCAGGTGGAGGCCGGCCGCCAGGGCGAGTTGTACCTGGCGGGAGACGGCCTTGCCCGGGGATATCTGCGCCGGCCCGGCCTGACCGCGGAGCGTTTCGTCGCCGACCCCTTCGGCCCGCCCGGCGAGCGGATGTACCGGACCGGTGATCTGGCCCGTTGGCGCCCCGACGGCCTGCTCGACTTCCTCGGCCGTGCGGACGCCCAGGTCAAGGTCAACGGCTTCCGCATCGAACTCGGCGAGGTGGAGGCGGTGCTCGCCCGGCACCCCGCCGTCACCGAGGTCATGGCCTGTGTCCGGAGGGGGAGGAGTGGCGACGACGCCCGGCTCGTGGCCTACCTCGTGCCCGCGGAGGGAGCCCGCGTCCCCGGCCGCCACGCGCTGCGGGACTGGGCGGCCGAGCGGCTGCCGGCACATCTGGTCCCGGCCGAGCTGAAGGCCGCCACCGCGCTGCCGCGTACGGGCAGCGGCAAGCTCGACCGCGAGAAGCCGCCGACGGGCGTACGGCCGCTGGACGCCGATCTGCCGGTCGCACAGGAACCGCTGGAGGCCGACGCGCGGGAGGAGCAGGTGGCGCGGGCGTTCCGCGAGGTGCTCCGGCTTCCCGAAGTCGCCACGGACGTCAGCTTCTTCGACCTCGGCGGCGACAGTGTCATGTCGATCCAGCTGCTGAGCCGACTGCGCCGGGTGGGTCTCGTCCTCACACCGCAGGACGTCCTCGAGCACAAGACGGTCAGGGCACTGGCCCGGGTCGGCGCCGGAGAGGTCCCGCTGACCGAAGCGGCCGCCGAGTCCCCGGGCACGCGCGTGTTGCCGCGGGAGACGTCCGACAGCGGCATCGGAGTCCTGTTGCCGCTGCGGGAGTCGGGCGACGATGCGCCGCTGTTCTGCGTGCACCCGGCGGCGGGCTTCTCCTGGTGCTACGCGGGGCTCACCTCGCCGCTCGGCACCGATCGGCCGGTGTACGGCCTGCAGGCCCGGGGCCTGGACGGCACCGAAGCTCTGCCGGCGTCCCTGCGGGAGATGGCGGCGGACTACCTGGACCATGTCAGGTCCGTCCAGCCCACGGGCCCCTACCACCTCCTCGGCTGGTCCTTCGGCGGGGTGGTCGCCCACGAGATGGCGGTGCGGCTGGAGGAGAGCGGCGAGTCGGTGGAGACGCTGGCGCTGCTGGATGCCTACCCCATGGGCGCGAACGTCGGGGACGCCGACGCCGACGCCGCGGCCTCGGCCGAGGCCGCACCGGGTTCGGTCGCCGGCCGGGACGTCCTCGCGATGCTCCTGGAGCACTTCGGCTACGACCCCTCCCTGTGGGCGGGCGAGTCGCTGACGTATCCGCGGCTCGTGGAGATCACCCGTGCGCGGGAGGGGCTGCTGGCCTCGTTCGACGAGCAGCGGATCGCCGCGCTGGCCCGGACCTTCACCAACAACGCGCGCCTCGCCGGCCTGCACAAGCCTCGCCCGTTCGGCGGGAACGCCGTGATGTTCACCGCGCGGGACCACTCGCCCGGGACCGCGCTCGGCCTGTGGCGCCCGCTGATCAAGGGCTCGCTCGAGGTCCTGCCGGTCGACTGCACACACATGGAGATGGGACGCCCCGCCGCGCTCGGCGAGGTCGGCCGCGTCCTCGTCGGACAGTGGGCCGCCACGGCACCACAGAAGGGGTCGGTGAACACTCCGTGAGGAACGAGCCAGAGCGTGTGCACTCGGCGGATCACCCGTCGATGCCGCTCACCACGCTGCAGCACGGGATCTGGCTGGCGCAGCAGCTGGCGCCTCCGGGCCGGTACCACCTGGCGAGTGCGTTCGAGATCGCCGGAGATCTCGATCCGGAGCTGTACGAGGCGGCCTTCCGGTTCGCCGTCACGGAGACCGAGCCGTTCAGGTCCCGGTTCGCCGTCACGGCCTCCGGGGAGCCGAGGCAAGGGGCCGGCGCCCTCCCCGCCTGGCACGTACCGGTCGTCGACGTCCAGCGGGAACCCGCACCGATGGCCGCCGCGCTGGACTGGATGCGGGCGGACATCCCCCGCCCGCTCGACCTGGAGAACGGTCCGGCGTTCAGGACCGCGTTCCTGCGCCTGGCCGAGGACCGGGTCTGCTGGTATCTGCTCGTCCACCACCTGGTGGTGGACGGCTTCGGCCTGGCGCTGTTCGCCCGACGGCTCGGCGAGATCTACGCGGCGCTGGAGCGCGGCGAGTCCCCGCGGCCCGGCCACCAGGTGCCGTTGGACACCCTGCTCAACGCCGAGCGGGCCTACCGCTCCACGCCCGACTTCGAGGCCGATCGTGAGTTCTGGACGGCGAGGATGGCCGGCTGGCCGGGAGCCGTCCGGCCGGGTATGTCCCGGCCCGCCGCACCCGGCCGGACGGGCGGGGCACCGGTGCGCGGTGCGTCAAGGATGCCCGAGGACCGGGTGGCCGCCCTCCGCGCACGCGCACGCGAACTCGATGTCCCCTGGACGGTGCTGGCGACCGCCTCCGCCGTCCTGCTGGACCATGCCCGCAGCGGCGGGGGCGATGAGGTCGTCGTGGGGTTCCCGGTCGCCGGCCGCACCCCCAAGACGGCGGGCGCCGTGACCGGCGCGGCGTCGAACGTGCTCCCGCTGCGGGTACCGGTCGACCTGCGCCGGCCGGCCGCCGAACTGATCCGGACCGTCGGCGAGGCGACCGCCCTCGCCCTCGACCACCAGCGCTACCGGCACGAGGACCTCCGCCGTGACCTCGGCTTCACCGGGTCCGCGCACCCGCCGTACCAACTGACCGCGAACATCGTTCCCTTCAGCTTCGGCCGCGGTTTCGCCGGGCGGCCGATGACCCTCAGACAGCTCAACACCGGCGCGGGGGAGGACCTCTCCGTCGTGATCAGGCCGGAACGCGGCCGGGCCGGCCTGATGGTGGAAGCGCACGCCGAGGCCGGGCGGTACGAGCCGGAGGAGGTCGCCGCCGAGGCCGCCCGCTGCGTACGCCTGCTCGACCAGCTGATCGACGAGCCCCGGCGCCCCGTCGGAGAGCTGGATCTGCTGTCACCGGAAGAGCGCAGGCTGCTCGTACCGCGCGTCGGCACACCCGCACCCCCCTCGTCCCGCTCGCCCCGTACACTCCCCGAGCTGTTCGAACACTGGGCCGCGCACACTCCTCACGCCCCGGCGGTCGGCCACGGCGACCGGCAGCTCACCTACGCCGAGCTCAACGCGCGCGCCAATCGGCTGGCCAGGACGCTGATCCGGCGCGGTGCGGGACCCGAACGCACCGTCGCCGTCCTGCTCCCCCGCTCCGAGGACCTGGTCACCGCGATCCTGGCGGTGTCCAAGACCGGCGCGGCCTACCTCCCGCTCGACACGGAATGGCCGCCGGAGCACACGGAGCGGATCCTTGCCGACGCCCAGCCGGTATGCGTTCTCTCCGAACTCTCCGAAGCTGCCGCGACCGCGTCGGCGACCGCGTCGGCGACGAGCGACGCCAACCTGACCGACGCGGACCGCACGGGGCCGCTGACGCCCGACCATGCCGCATATGTCATCTACACCTCCGGATCCACCGGCCGCCCCAAGGGCGTGGTGGTCCCGCACCGCGGTCCGGTGGCGCTGTTGCGGGAGGGAGCCGCCGAGTACGGCTTCGGCCCCGACGACACCTGGACGATGTTCCACTCCTGTGCCTTCGACTTCTCCGTGTGGGAGATGTGGGGCGCCCTCGCGCACGGTGGCCGGCTGGTGGTCGTCCCCCGCGAGGTGACCCGCTCCCCCCGCGCCCTTCTCGACCTGCTGGTGCGGGAGCGTGTGACGGTGCTCAATCAGACGCCCTCCGCCTTCCGGTCGCTCGACCAGGCCGACGCGGAAGAGCGGGAGCAGGGAAGGGAGTTGGCCCTGCGCTGGGTCCTCTTCTGTGGTGAGGCGCTCTCCCCCGCCGTCGTGCGTTCCTGGTACGGGCGGCACCAGGACTCCGCGCCCGTCCTGGTCAACACGTACGGCATCACCGAGACCGCGGTCCTCTCGACCCGGGCCGAGCTGGACCGCGACCACGGTTCGGGGCAGGTCGTCCCGATCGGCAAGGCCATCGCCGGCACCCGGCTGTACGTCCTGGACAACCGGCTGCGCCCGGTGCCCCCCGGGGTGGCCGGTGAGCTGTATGTCGCGGGTTCCGGTGTCGCCAGGGGCTATCTGCACCGATCCGCGTTGACGGCGCAGCGCTTCGTGGCCAACCCCTTCGGCCCCGCCGGGTCGCGGCTGTACCGCTCGGGCGACCTCGTACGCGCCCGCCCGGACGGCTCACTGGAGTACCTCGCCCGGGCGGACGACCAGGTCAAGATCCGTGGCTTCCGGATCGAACCGGCCGAGATCGAGGCGGCGCTGCTGGCCGCCCCCGGCGTGGCGGGCGGCGCCGTGCTGGCGAGCTCCGGCGTTCCGCACGGTCCGGGCCAGGGGGCCGACGGGGCCGCGCGGTTGGTGGCCTACGTGGTTCCCACCCGCGAGGCGGCGGCGGACGATCCCGAGCCGGCTCTCGCCCGGCTGCGGGAATGGCTGCGCGAGCGGCTTCCGGCGCACCAGGTCCCGTCCCTGTTCGTCCCGCTCGACAGGCTGCCGCTCAGCCCCAACGGGAAGCTGGACCGGGCGGCGCTCCCTTCCCCCCACGCCCGCGCGCACACGCCGTCACGCGCCCCGGGCACGCCGCTGGAAGCCGAACTGGCCAGGCTGTACGCCGACCTGCTCGCCGTGGAACAGGTGGGCGCCGACGACGACTTCTTCGACCTCGGGGGCGACAGCCTGCGGGCGACGCGGCTGGTCACCATGGTGCGCCGGGCCGGCCTCGGCGCCCGGGCGGAGCTGGATGTCAGGGACGTCTTCCTCCACCCGACCGTCGCCGGGCTCGCCGCTCATCTGGGGAACACGGCTCATCCGGGCGACACCTCCGTGGCGTCGGCGCCCCGACCCGTCCCTCGGCTCCCGCTGGCCGGGGACCGCGGCGCCGAGCCGGTCCCGCTCTCCTTCGGCCAACGGCGCTTCTGGTTCCTGTACAGGCTCGCCGGCCCCGACAGCACGTACAACGTTCCCCTGGTGCTGCGCTTGGACGGCGAGCTGGACCAGGAGGCGCTCCGTGCCGCGCTGGGCGACCTCACGGCGCGGCACGAAACCCTGCGCACCCTCGTACAGCAGCGGGACGGCCAGGCGGTCCAGCACATCCTGCCGGCCACGGCCGCGCGCCCGGTACTCACCGTCGAACCCGTCGCCCCGGACCAGCTGCCGGACGCGTTGCACGCCGCGGCCGGCCGCCCCTTCCGCCTTGAGAGCGAACTCCCCCTGCGCGCGGTCCTTTTCACCACAGAGAGCACCACAGAGACCTCGCACAGGCAGACGTTGCTGCTGCTGCTCCACCACATCGCCTGCGACAACGCCTCGCTGCGGCGGCTGCTGGACGACCTCGGCACCGCGTACCGGGCCCACGTCACCGGTGACGCCCCGGACTGGTCGCCGTTACCCACTCAGTACGCCGACTTCACCCTGTGGCAGCGCGAACTGCTCGGCACCGACGACGAGCCCAGCGCCCTGCGGTCCGGTCAACTCGCCTACTGGAACAAGGCCTTGGCCGGTCTGCCGGAACGCATCCCGCTCCCCACCGACCGAACGGAGCGGGCGCCGTCCGGGCGCCCGGCGCACGCCGCCGGCGACACGGTGGCTTTCACCGTCCCCGCCCACGTACACCGGCAGCTCCTTCAGGTGGCGGCGGCCGAGCAGGCCAGCCTCTTCATGGTGGCGCACGCCGGACTGGCCGCGCTGCTCACCCGCCTCGGCGCGGGTACGGACATCCCGATCGGGACGGCGGTGTCCGACCGCGCGGACGCGGAGCTCGACGGCCTCGTCGGCTTCTTCGTGAACACGCTCGCACTGCGCACCGACACCTCGGGGGAGCCGACCTTCCGTGAGCTGCTCGGCAGGGTCACGCAGGCCGATCTGGCGGCCTTCGCCCACCAGGATGTGCCCTTCGACCTGGTCGTGGAGGCGCAGGGGCCACGGCGGGCGGCGAACGGGCAGGCCGTGTTCGGCCGGGCCTTGTTCCAGGTGATGCTGGTGCTCACTCGATCCTTCCCGGAAGGGCTCGAACTGCCGGGCGCGTCCGCCACGGTGGACATCGCCGGCAGGGGTTCCGCCGGGTTCGACCTGACCTTCGGCCTGTTCGAGCGGCGGGACGCCGACGGCGGCTGCCGCGGGCTCGACTGCGTCGTCGAATACCGGACCGAGCTGTTCGACCGGTCCACCGTCGAGTCCCTCTGCACCCGCTTCACGCGGCTGCTGCGTACGGTTGGCGCCACCCCGGACATCCCGGTCCACGACATCGACCTGTGAGGGCACGGTCAGCCCGGCGGTGAGCCCGCAGGGTCCTTCACGGGCTCATCCACGGGTTCTGCCAGCGGCTCGGCTTCTTGTAGACCAGGCCCAGCTTTTCCGCCGCGTCCTTGCTTGCGCCGATCATCTCCGCGACGGACTTCGGATCCGTGTTCCTCATCGACTCGATGATCTCGGCCGCGAGGGTGTCCGGGGCCCGGCCCTGTACATCGACCACGAGGCCGAACTGCAGGGAAGGGTCCTCGAAGGAGTCCCTGCGAGCCGGGTAGGTGAATGTCAGGCGCGCAGCGTCGAAGTCCTTCAGCCAGGCTGTGCACCATCCAGGCGCACAGTCCCACCGACCCAGGATCGCCGGGTCCGCGTGGAGCCGGTCGGCCACCAGCCGGGCCAGTGTCCGGGCCGGCCACTCCCAACTGTGGTCCCGCTCGGCTCGGGCGACCTCCCGGTCGTACTCCACCGCGTCGAACCGGACCTCCCGCGGCGGATCGCCCCGCATCGAGGATCGCCAGTCCTTCCAGACCACCTCTTCCCCGTCGCGCACGATCGTGACGTAGAGCCCGCCGCAGCACCCTTCGGTGCAGTACGCCTCGGCGAGCATGACGTCCCTCGGTTCGCTCGTGGCTCGAAGCCGCCCGTTGTGGACCAGCCGCTCGGGGCTCTCGGCGGGACCCTTGTCGAACGCGGCCGCGACGACCGGCATACCGTCGATCACGATCCTGGCCTCCACTTGAGGGAAGCCGACCGGATTCGGATCGGGTACCACGACCCGGATCGCGAACCTTCCTTCCGGTATGTCGTTCCGGGACGCCTCGCTGAGGATCCACGCGGCGCGCCGGGCCTCGACCGGATCGTCGGAACAGGCACCGCGGCGCAGCATCTCGACCCACGGCCGGGAGGACAGCACGTGGCTGATCTGGTTGATGAGGCCTTGGCGAAGTCCGCCGGCCGTCGGGGCCGCCGGCCCTGTGCACAGGTCCTGGACGACCATGGTCAGCAGGGCGGCTCGCTGCAACGTCGCCGGTCGCCGGTCGGCGAGAGCGACCCACCGTTGATAGACGATCGCGGCTTCCTGATACCGGCTGATCTCGGACTGGTAGTTGCGCGTACTGGTCATCGCGAGCAGGAGGTTGCCGACCTGGTCCCAGAGGACGTCGTCTGCCGTCGGCTGGCCGAGCATGTCCGCCAGCCCATGCCCCTCGGCGATCTGCCGCGCGAGGTCGCTGGACAGCAGGTCCCTGGGTGTCGACAGCACCCACTGGCGCACGATCGGATCCGCATGCGCCCTCAGCGCCCGGACAGCGAGAACCCGCGGATAGCGTCGTGACCGTTCAGCGAGCCAGATGAGGTCGTGCGCCGCACCCGGAACCTTCGCGAGCGCCTCCGTGGCGAGCTGGTCAGCGAAGTGCAGCAGCCCCACCGTCTCGATGGCCGGGACGTCGCGCTGTTCGGCATGGCCGCACAGCAGACCGAGGCCGACGAGTACCGCGCGCCGATCCCAGCCGCTCCTGACGAGCCACCGGGCCGCGTCAAGGACCCGTTGCGAAGGTTCGGGTGCGAGCTCGCGCAGGACTCGGGTGACGTCCCTGGTGGTGACCGCCAGGCGGGTGCACCGGTCATGGAGGTCCACCGGCGACAGGGCCGGATCGCCGATGAACTCCCGCAGTACGGCGGTCAGGGCGATCCTGCGTTCGGGCAACATCGGCAAGGTACGAGTAGCGCGGCGACCAGGAACGCCTCTTCGGCGCTCAATGAGCGAACGACATCTTTTCAGTCGAGGACCGCGGTGGCTTCGATCTCGACCAGGTGGTCGGGGACGTCCAGTGCCGCAACGCCGATCAGCGTGGCCGGCGGGGTCGGGGTGACCCCCAGCTTCGCGGCTGCGCGGGAGATCCCTTCCAGGAGCGCGGGCATCTTGTCGGGGGTCCAGTCGACGACGTAGAAGGTCAGCTTCGCCACGTCGTCGAAGGAGCCGCCGATCTCGGCCAGGGCGGCGCCGACGTTGAGGTAGCTCTGCTCGACCTGGGCGGTGAGGTCACCTTCCCCGATCGTGACTCCCTCGGCGTTCCATGCGACCTGCCCGGCGATGAAGACCATCCTCGATCCGGATGCGATCGACACCTGCTGGTAGACGTCGATCTTGGGCAATGCGTTGGGGTTTACAAAGGTGATGGCCATGATGCCTGTCTCCTCGTCCTGAGCGCCGGTGGGCTCGCGTCCGCGACGCCCAAGACACTCGTTGGTCTCTTGTGGTTACTCAGACACTATAGGAGAGTTGTCGCTGACGTGGAAGAACGCACTTTTCAGTGACTGGAGAACCTTGTGGTGACCAAGCGGTTCTCGAGCGCATGGCGCGGTGGAGGGGCAGCACCGACACTGGCTGGACAGCGTGAGTCGCGCCGCGTTGGCGGCTACTGCCGACCTCTGGGGCCATAGCTGCTGCACGACCGGGTGGATCCGACGGTGTCGAGCGGCCTCCGGCCCATGTCATTTCTGATTACTTAACGCCAACAAGCTCCGCTGATGGCTGGAGGTTGAGCCTGCCGACAGCCTCGGACACGTCCTGGGGCCAGAGCCACAGCCGATAGACCGGGTCGACATGGAAATAGTCTTCGGGTCCGTGAAGCACTCGGTTTCGCATATCAACGCAATACCGTTCCCGCCAGGAGAACTCGTCGCCGGCACCGAAATGGTGGCCCTCCACCTTCTTCTTCGTGATCCGGTGGAGCTTCTCCATCGCACGGTATTCGTATGCCAGGAGAGTAGTGGCACTGTTCCAGATGCCGCGCCGCTCCCTCATTGCCTTTTCGCCGGCGGCCAGGAAGAGGGGAAGGTCGAGTTCGCCCGGGATCGAGGGGTAGATGATGAACGGCGCCGCCCATCCGGCGGCGACGAGGTCGAGGTTGAAGGTGGACCGCTGCTCCCGGGGCAGGGTGGCTCGCTCCTTCGCCGAGTAGTTGGGAGCGATGTAGGCCAGCAGGCGGTGGTTGTCGTCGAACGGCCTGTCGGCGACGCGAATGAAGAGATTCCGTGGCCGGCCTCCGTCGGGGCGGGCCAGCCGGGTCTCGATGTTGTGCTTGGCGAACGTCGAGGCGTCGGTGCCCTGCTGGAAGTGCTGGCTGGCGGCGCGCCCCGTTTCGAGTTTCGGGACAAGGAACTCGGCGAGAGCCGGGGAGATGGGGGCGAGCCCGCGACGCATCCAGTCCGCCAACTGCGAGAACTGCTCGTCGATGACCGCCGCGCGCTCGGCAGATCCGGCGGTGACCTCCGGAGTGTCGACGGAGAGCATACGGATCGGCATCCGGATGGCAGGAGTGTCGCCGTCGTGCACGTCCTCCAGTGAGCGGGAGCCCAGCGTCGGCATGCTGGCCCCGGCAGGCGACCAGAAGATCTGTACGGGATCGATCACGACCAACCTCCTTGTCGTTGTCCGGCATTTTCTGCCGGGAGTCCGAAGAGTGGTTTTCCTGTCAGTTCCTGCCAGGGTCATGCGCTCGCGGCAGGTCGGCAACCGGAACGGCGGAACGTCTGGAACGGTTCAGGTCGCGGGATCAGGTCCCGTTGGGCATGGTGGAGACATGCCGAAGAAATGGATGCCACAGGCCATCAAGGCGGATCTCGGCGATCACGCCCCGTGTGATCCGGCGTTTCCGGCGAAGGCGATTGCGCATATCACGGCGGACGAGGAGGATGCCACCGCGGAAGCGCCGATGGATCTCGTGCCCTTCGCCACGCTCAAGAGCTTCTTCACCCATGGCGGAAGGGGCCTGGCGCCGCACATCCTGTGGGACCCCTTCAACGGCGAGTTCGCCCAGTTCTTCCCCGCCACCTCCCGCAGCAAAGGGCTCGACGACCGGCCCGGCGGTACCCGCACCAATCGCGCCGGCGAGGTCGTCATCCAGATCGAGGCTCTGTTCTTCCCGCACTGCCGCCTCAACGGCACGGTCTTCGCCAGGCTGACCGACACCCCGTGCAAGGGCTGGAGCGAACTCAACGCGTGGGTGCGCTCCTGGGGTGTGCAGGACACCTGGCCCATGGGTCGTCCGACGGATTTCACCTCGGACCGCTCGCCAAGCGTCTGGAAGTCCCGCGGCGGCTGGTACGCGCACGCCCATGTCCCGGAGAACAACCACGTCGACCCGGGGTCCTGGCCCGCGTTCGTGCAGGAGCAGCCGAGCGAGCCGGTGGGGTGAGGCTGTCAGGGGCAGCCCCGGAACGTCCGGGTGCTGTGCGGAGTGGCTGCGTTCAGCGCCATGACGCATGCGCGCGGGCCGACGGCGTGACCCGACTCCTGGCAGGTCAGGGCGCAGCGCGGCCGTAATGGCCGCCTCGGATGCGGATGTAGTGCTGGTCGCGTGTGTCGATGGCCGCGGCCAGGATCAGCAGGTCGGACGCGCCGCGCTCCGGATTGTGCTCGTAGGCCGGCGCGTAGCCGTCGTCCTCGGCGTGGCCCGCGGCACCGCGACGCGACGGGACGGAGGACGGGACGAAGAAGCGCTCCGGCGAAGGCCGCGCGGGCCGGAAGCCACCCGCCGAGCGCGCCCCCCGGCCCGCCCACGGCGGAGATCCCCGCGCCGCGCAGGATGGTGGCGCCAGGCCCGCTCTCCGGGGTGGTCGCACCGCCGCCGGGCGGCCGGGATGCTCGGCGACGTCCGGGCCGCACGCCCTCAGGGATGGGCGGCGCGGTAGACGGTGAGGGCGTGCTGCGCCATGGGGCGGCGCTGGTTGAACACTCGTTGGACGCGCGGGTCCGAGCGGGGCAGCCTGGAGCCGCCCTGGATGATGGCCCCCGGAATCTCGTAGTTGTACACGACCTCGTCGCAGGCGTCGTTGACCTTCACCGCGGGCCGCCGGAGAACGGCCCGCACGCCGCCGAAGCTGGACTTGAGCTCATCCGCCAGGTAGTCGATCTGGTGGTCCATGTCGAAGACCGCGCGGGACCCGAGGGCGTCGCCGTTGAACGGGTGGGTGAACAGCCCGGCGCGCCGGGGGCGGGCCGTCCACTGCGCCAGGCCGATGCCAGGACGGGCGGGCCCGACGTGCTGGGCCGCGTTCCGGTTCATGATGGCCTTCGCGGTGTGGTCGACCACGACGCCGTCGAAGTTCTTCGACCGCATGGGGGTGCTCTCGGCGCTTCCCTCGACGCGGGTGGGGATCACTCCGGACTCGGCCACGAGATTGCCCACGAGCCCCGCCACCCCTTTCACGGGATACTCGTAGTGGTCCACCAGGCGCTCCATCACGTAGAGAATGCGCCGGTCGAGACCGAGTCGCTCCCAGTGCCGGTCCTTCACTGTGTCGCTCATGATTCTCCGATCAGGGTCTGGACTGGTCCCCCCCGGGGGTGAGCCTTCCGTCCCCGCGATGGCCCCTCGGCTCGCCTCCCGGGTTTCCGCACGTGGCCCCGATAACCAGGTGAGGGGCCGGCCATCTGGGTTCGGCATCGTCCAGGCCGGGTTGTGGTCCCCTCGCATCGTCCGCCGCCATCTGTCCCGCGCGGATGATCCGCTCGACGACGGAGCGGAGCAGGCCGGTGATCTTGGTGGACCAGGCCGCGTCGTCTGGCGTCCGGCCGGCAAGACGGCCTAGGGAACGGCATGCAGCACGAGCACCGCGATGTCGTCTTCCACCGGATCCGGGCCGAAGTCGTGGGTCGCTCTGCGCACCCGTTCGGCTACCGCCATCGCCCCCATCCCCACGCAGCCGCGCAGGATCGCGGACAGTCCGTCGTCGTCGTCGAGCAGCCGCTCCCCGCTGCGCCGCTCGGTCACGCCGTCGGTCACGCACAGCAACGTCTCGCCGGGCGCCAGACAGAAGTCCTGGGAGGTGAATGTCGTGTGCTCGTCGATGCCGAGCAGCATCTGGGGGCGCACCACCGGCGTCACCGTGCCGTCCACGGCCAGTCGCAGCGGCAGCGGATGGCCGGCGCTGGCCAGGGTGCAGTGGGCGCCGCCGGCGTCCTCCTCGGGAACGAGTTCCCCGTACACCAGGCTCAGGAAGCGCGGCTGGACGACCTCGCCGCCCACGCTCGCCGACTCGGCCGCGTCCTCCGCCATCACCGCGTTCACCCAGCCCAGCACCGAGCCGACGCCGTGGCCCTCGCGCGCCAGCAGCCGGACCAGGTGACGGCTGAGGCCGGTGACCGACATCGCCTCCGGGTCCTTGCCCTGCACGTCACCGAGCAGGAAGCACCAGCGGCCGTCGTCCACCGGGAACAGGTCGTAGAAGTCGCCGCCGACGGTCTGGCCGCTGCCGTGCGGCTCGTAGACGATGGCCGACTCCACGCCCGGCAGGGTGGCCAGCGACTGGGGGAGCTGGCGGCGCTGGAGCGCCCGGTTGATGCTGGCCTGGCGGGTGTAGATGCGCGCGGTGACCACCGCCTGGGCCACCCGGCGCGCCACGTCCTCCACGGTTCGCGCCATGGCGTCGGTGACCCCGGGTGACTCCGACCGGCCGATCACCAGGTGGCCCAGGCAGTCACCGTGCGACACCAGGGAGAACGCCAGCGCCGAGCCGCCGCTGGTCCCCGCTCCCTCGGGCCACGGCCACGACACGCCGACGGTGCCCAGGCTGGGGACCGGCGGGTCCGGCTCGAGCGCCGTCCGCAGCGCGGCGACGCGGCGCTCGTCGGCGTGCCAGACGCGCGAGAGGCGCATCCCGCCGCGCTCCGTGGTCAGCCACACCGCACACCAGTCGGCCAGCCGGGGCACCAGAAGCTGGCCCGCCAGCGCGGCGATCATGTCTTCGTCGAGCTGCCCGGCGAGCAGCTCGCTGGCCTCGGCCAGGAATGTGCCGCCGCTCGTGACCTGGCCACTCGACGGCCGTGCCGTCCTCCCGGCCCGGGCGCCGCCGGGCGGCTCCCCGAGCTCGGCCGCCCAGCGGGCCGCCCCCTCCACGACCGCCGCCGCGGCCTCGTCCGGCGGCCCGGCCGGGCCCGGCGGTTCCTCGGTGACGTCCACGTGGAACCACACGACCTTCTCGGCGTGCCGGTACGTCACGCCCCACGACTCGGCGAGAGCGTTCACGATCTCAAGGCCCAGGCCCCAGCCGCCGCGTCGGCCATCACCGGGCACCCGGGCGGCGGGCTGCCGGTCCACCACCTCGACCAGCACGCCGCTGAGCCGGGCGGCCTCCGGCGGCGGGGTGGCGCGGGGCGGCCCGGGGGGCGAGTGGGCGACCTCGGTCTGGCACCGCACCTCGGTCTCGGTGCCGGCGTGCATGAAGGCGTTGCTGGTCAGCTCGCTGACGAGGAGGGCCGCGTCGTCGCTGAGCCGGTCGGTGGCCGGTCCGGTGGAGGAGGTGGAAAGGGCTCGCTCGGCGATCACCGCGCGCACGAAGGCACGCGCCCGGGACGGCGTCGCGCGGCTCACCGGCAGGCTGCCGCTCGATCCGGATCTGCCCTGGTCGCTGCATGCGGGGTGCACCGATGTCTCCCCCTTCGGGAATCGACATAAATAACTATAATTGCGACGAATAGGACGTCGAATCGGGACGGGATCCATGGAGGACCAGGAGCAGGCCGGGGAGGAGATGGTGGGCGACGCCGAGTTCCGTCCGGTGCTGGAGGCGCTCAAGTCGATGTGCGACGGGGACTTCTCCGCGCGCGTACGGGAACCGGGTGACGGCATCGCCGGTGAGATGGCGGGGGTGGTCAACCGCATCGCCGCGCGCAATGCGCACCTCTCCGCCGAGCTGGCACGGGTCCGCGGCGAGGTGACCAGGAAGGGCCGGCTGGACGAACGGATCTCGGACAGCCCCGGGACAGGCCAGTGGTCCGGCACCGTGCGGGACGCGAACCAGCTCATGGACGCCCTGGCGACGCCGATGCTCAGCGCGATCCGGGTGCTGGACGCGGTCGCCGACGGCGACCTGGGCCGCCGCGTGCAGCTGGGCGACGGCGAGCGTCAGCAGCACGGCGACCTGCGGCTGCTCGCGCGGGGGCTGAACCGGGTGGTGGACCGCCTGTCGCTGTTCACCGGCGAGATCACGCGGCTCGCCCAGGAGGTCGGCACCGAGGGCCGGCTCGGCGGCAGGGCCCGCGTGCGCGGCCTGCCCGGCACGTGGCGCCAGGTGACCGAGGCGGTCAACACCATGGCCTCGCGGCTGACCAAGCAGGTGCGGGACATCGCCGGGGTGACGACGGCCGTTGCCCGCGGCGACCTGACCCGCAAGGTGACGGTGGAGGCGACGGGCGAGCTGCTGGAGCTGAAGCTGACCGTGAACACGATGGTCGACCAGCTGTCGGCGTTCGCGGACGAGGTCACCCGCGTCGCCCGCGAGGTCGGCACCGACGGCAACCTCGGCGGACAGGCCCACGTCAGGGACGTCTCCGGCGTCTGGAAGGACCTCACCAACAACGTCAACTTCATGGCGTCGAACCTCACCTCCCAGGTCCGCAACATCGCCCAGGTGACCACCGCCGTCGCCCGCGGCGACCTCAGCCAGAAGATCACGGTCGACGCGAACGGCGAGATTCTCCAGCTGAAGCTGACCATCAACACGATGGTCGACCAGCTGTCGGCGTTCGCGGACGAGGTCACCCGCGTCGCCCGCGAGGTCGGCACCGACGGCAACCTCGGCGGACAGGCCCACGTCAGGGACGTCTCCGGAGTCTGGAAGGACCTGACCGAGAACGTCAACTTCATGGCCCTGAACCTCACCTCCCAGGTCCGCAACATCGCCCAGGTCGCCACGGCCGTCGCCAACGGCGACCTGTCCAAGAAGATCGACGTCGACGCACGCGGCGAAATCCTCGAGCTCAAGACCACCCTCAACACCATGGTCAACACGCTCTCCGACTTCTCCTCCGAGGTGACGCGGGTGGCCCGCGAGGTCGGCAGCGAGGGCCAGCTCGGCGGCCAGGCCCAGGTCGAGGGCGTGCACGGCACCTGGAAGCGGCTGACCACCGGCGTCAACGAGCTGGCGTCCAACCTCACCACCCAGGTCCGCGCGATCGCCGAGGTCGCCAGCGCCGTCGCCCAGGGCGACCTGTCCCCCTCCATCTCGGTCGAGGCCCGGGGCGAGGTCGCGGAGCTTAAGAACAACGTCAACCGCATGGTCTCCAACCTCCGCGAGACCACCCGCACGAAGGACTGGCTGGAGTCCAACCTGACCCGCATCGCCGGCCTGATGCAGGGCCACCGGGACCTGGTGGAGGTCGCCGACCTCATCCTGCGCGAGCTGGCCCCGCTGGTGAACGCCCAGTCCGAGGCGTTCTTCCTGGTCGACCCCGGCGATCGGGACGAGAACCTCGAGTTCATCGCGGGCTACGGCATCGAGGGCCCGGCCCACGACCGGCTCGAATCCGCCTCCCCGCTCCGCGGCCTCGTCGCCCAGGCGGTCAAGCAGCGAGAGCGCATCCTGGTCGAGAACGCCCCGCCGGAGTACGTCACCATCGAGTCGGGGATCGGCTCGGCCCCGGCGACGAGCATCCTCATCCTGCCGGTCGTCTTCGAGGACCGGCTGCTCGGCGTCATCGAGGTCGCGTCGTTCGGCACGTTCAACGAGATCCAGCTGACCTTCATCGACCAGTTCGCCCAGACCATCGGCGTGTCCATCAACACCATCCTGGCCAACGCCCGCACCGAGTCCCTGCTGTCGGAGTCCCAGCGCCTCACCTCCGAGCTGCGGCAGCGCTCCGACGAACTCCAGCGCTCCAACGCCGAGCTGGAGGAGAAGGCCGCGCTGCTGGCCACGTCCTCCCAGTACAAGTCGGAGTTCCTGGCCAACATGTCGCACGAGCTGCGCACCCCGCTCAACTCGCTGCTGCTCCTGGCCCGGCTGCTCGCCGACAACCCGGACGGCCGGCTCACCGAGCAGGAGGTCGAGTTCGCGGCGACCATTCACCGCTCCGGCTCCGACCTGCTGCAGCTGATCAACGACATCCTCGACCTGTCGAAGGTGGAGGCGGGCCGCATGGATCTCCGCCCCAGGCGGCTGCCGCTGACCAAGCTGCTCGACTACGTGCGCGCCACCTTCCGCCCCCTCGCCCTCGACCGCGGGCTGGCCTTCGAGGTCACCGTCGGCGACGACGTCCCGGCCGAGCTGTACTCCGACGAGCAGCGGCTCCAGCAGGTGCTGCGCAACCTGCTGTCCAACGCCGTGAAGTTCACCTCGTCCGGCGGCGTGTACCTGAGAGTCGAGAGCGTCCCCTCCGCGCAGTTCGAGAAGGAGACGCTGCGGACCGCCGACACCGTGCTGGCGTTCGCGGTGGAGGACACCGGCATCGGGATCCCGCCCGAGAAGCTCTCGGTGATCTTCGAGGCGTTCAAGCAGTCCGACGGCACGACGAACCGCAAGTACGGCGGCACCGGCCTGGGTCTGTCCATCAGCCGGGAGATCGCCGGGCTGCTCGGCGGCCACATCGACGTGCAGAGCACCCTCGGCGAGGGCTCCCGCTTCACCCTGTACACCCCGGCGGAGCTGCCCCGCGCCGCCCTCATGGGCGAGACCGCGACGGACCTGACAGGGGTGCAGACCGCAGGCGAGGTGACGCCGTTGCCGCCGGGCGCGCCACGGCCCACGGAGGCTCCGGCCGCGCGGCCGGAGCCCGCCACGCCCACGCCTCCCCCGCCCGAGCGACCCGAGCGACCCGAGCGACCCGAGCGACCCCTGCCCGCCGCCCCCGCCCCGCGGGCGAAGCCCGCGCCGCGCGAGGAGCGGCAGACGGGCATCTGGCCCGAGACGACACGGCTGAAGAAGTGGCTCAGCGGCCGCCCCGGGCAGGTGCTGGCCGGCCGTCAGATCCTCATCGTCGACGACGACATCAGGAACGTGTTCGCACTCACCCACATGCTGGGCCGGATCGGGATCTCCGTGCGCTACGCGGAGAACGGCCGTGAGTGCTTCGAGGTGCTGGAGCGCTCTCCCGAGGTCTCGCTGGTCCTGATGGACATCATGATGCCGGAGATCGACGGCTACGAGGCGATTCGCACCATCCGCCGGACCGCGCGGCTGGCCAACCTGCCGATCGTCGCGCTCACCGCGAAGGCCATGCCGGGCGACCGGGAGAAGGCGCTGGGCAGCGGGGCCGACGCGTATATCACCAAGCCCGTCGACGTGGACCGGCTGCTGACCGCCATCTACGAGGAGATCGACGCCAGGGAGGGCGAGGACGCCACCTCCCACCGCACCGCGGGAGCCTCGGAGATGCCCCCGCCCCCCGACCGGCCCCATGACGATCCCCCGTCCCCGTCGGAGCCGTCACCATGACCGACCCGCCCCCTCCGGACGACCGGTCGAGCATCCTGATCGTCGACGACATGGAGGAGAGCCTGGTCGCACTCGAGGCCGTACTCGGCCCGCTCGGCCAGCGAGTGGTGTCCGCGCGCTCCGGCGAGGAGGCCCTGAAGGCGATGCTGCGCGAGCCGTTCGCCGTGGTGCTGCTCGACGTGCTGATGCCGGGCATGGACGGCTTCGAGACAGCGGAGAACATCAAACGACTCGACCAGACCAAGGACGTGCCCATCATCCTGCTCACCGGCGCCGACGTCGACTCCGACTACGCCTACCGGGGCTACGCGCTGGGCGCGTCCGACTTCCTGGCCAAGCCGGTCGACCCCTGGATGCTGCGCACCAAGGTCAACGTCTTCCTCGAGCTGCACCGGGTGAACCGCCAGCTGGCGCGGCAGGCCGAGCAGCTCAGGCGCCTGCTCATCGCGGACAAGACGGCCGTCGCCGACGAGTCCGCGGCGGAAGGGCTGGCCGACATCACCGTGCGGCTGGTCCGCATCGAGTCACTGCTCCGCGAGGGCGAGCACACCGCCGGCCTCGCCGACCACATCGCCGAACTGGAACGCCTCGTCCGATCCCTCACTCTCCCGCCATCCGGCGCCACCTAGAACCACGTTGAGTAGTTGTCTGGAACGCGTGGCCCTGCCACCGCCGCGCCGCGGTCATCCCAGGCAGGCGCGAACCGCTCTGGCCAGGGCCGCGATCTCCTCATCCGTGTTGTAGTAGTGCACGGACGCCCGGAGGAGTGAGCTGAGGCCGCGGTCTTCCATGTCCAGCCGGGTGGAGGGGGGCCGCGAGACGCTGATGTTGATCCTCTGCTCGGCCAGATCGGACTTCACCTGAGCCGGCTCTACGCCATCAACGCCGTCCACGGTGAAGGTGACGATGCCGCAGCGTTGAACGCCGAGGTCCCGGACGTGGACGCCGCGGATGCCGGCGAGGTGCTCCCGGAGCGTCCCCGCGAGCGAGGTGACGCGCGCCTGGATGCGCGGGAGCCCCCAGCCGAGGGCGTGGTCAACGGCGGCTCCGAGGCCGAGCAGGGCCGCGTAGTTGGCCTCCCAGGTCTCGAACCGGCGGGCGTCGGGGCGCATCTCGTACCGGTCGCGTGCGGTCCAGGTCGCGGCGTGGAGGTCGAGCATCGGCGGGGTGAGCTGTTCGAGCACCTCCCTGCGTACGTAGAGCAGGCCGGTGCCGCGTGGCCCCCGCAGGTATTTGCGTCCGGTGGTGGACAGCATGTCGCAGCCGATCTCCGCCACATCGACGTCGAGCTGCCCCACCGACTGGCATGCGTCCAGCAGGTACAGCGCGCCGGCCTCGCGGGCGATCTTGCCTACCTCCGCCGCCGGGTTGACCAGTCCGCCGTTGGTTGGCACGTGGGTGAGGGAGATGACCCGCACGCGTTCGTCGATCGCGGCGCGCAGTGCGTCGATCGAGAGCTGGCCGTGCTCGTCGTTCGGAACGACGTCTATCCGGACCCCGTGTCGCTCGGCGATCTGGAGATACGCGATGTAGTTGCTGGCGTACTCGGCCATGCTGGTGAGCACGCGGTCGCCGGGGCGGAAGGGGATGGCGTAGAAGGCCATGTCCCAGGCACGGGTGGCGCTGTCCATCAGGGCGATCTCGTCGCGATGACAGCCGAGGAGCCGGGCCGCGGAGTCGTACACCGACTCGATCCGCTCGTGGGCTTCGGCTGCCGCCTCGTAGCCGCCGATGTCCGCTTCCAGCAGCAGGTGACGCGTGGTCGCGTCGATGACCTGGCGGGGCATCAGCGAGGCGCCGGCGTTGTTGAAGTGAGTCACCCGGGCGCAGCCGGGGGTGTCGGCGCGCGCCCGGGCGACCTCCGCCGACGTGAGGCCGGCGCTCGGCGAGGCGCCCTGTGAGGAGGTGTCTGCCGCGCTCAACCTGCGTGCTCCCATCCCGCGCCGGGCACGTCGTGGCTCACCAGGCGGAGGAACGACATGGCTCGCGGGTGGGCGGGTTTCGTAAGGAAGTCTTCCGGCGGGCCGCTTTCGAGCACGACGCCGCCGTCCATGAAGACCACCCGGTCGGCCACCTCCCTGGCGAACTGGACCTCGTGCGTGACGACGACCATGGTCATGCCGGCCCTCGCGAGCTCGCGCATCACCTGGAGCACCTCGGCGTGCAGCTCGGGGTCGAGCGCCGATGTCGGCTCGTCGAAGAGGATGACCTCCGGTTCCATGGCCAGTGCCCGCGCGATGGCCACCCGCTGTTTCTGCCCGCCGGACAGCCGTGAGGGGTATTCCATGGCCTTGTCGGCGAGGCCCACCCGATCGAGGAGCTGCCTGCCCAGCTCCTCGGCGGCGTCCTTGCGCATCCGGCGTACCGAAAGCGGACCTTCGACGACGTTGCCCAGCGCGGTCATGTGGGGGAAGAGGTTGAACTGCTGGAACACCATGGCGGTGCGGTGCCGGATGCTCCGCACCCTCCGGGCCCGTTCACGCCGTCCACGCCCCGATGCGTCGCACGCCACCGAACGGCCGCAGATGCTCACGGTGCCCGCGTCGGGCTCCTCGAGGAAGTTCATGCAGCGGATGAGGGTGGTCTTTCCGGAGCCGGACGGGCCCATCACCACGACCACTTCGCCACGGCGCACCGTGAGATCGACGCCCTTGAGGACCTCGAGCGCACCGAATCGTTTGCGCAGGCCGGTGACGTCTATCTGGTCTGTCTGGTCTCTCTGGCCTGTCTGATGGAGATTCACCGCGTTCATGCGTATGCCCTTCCCAGTCGTCGCTCCAGTGCGCCCTGGCCCACGGAGAGCAGGGTATTGATCAGCCAGTAGGCCGCGGCCGCCACGAGAAATGCCTCCATGTAGCGAAAGGTGGAACTGCCGATGCTCTCCGCCGCCCTGCTGAGTTCGACGACGGTGACGACGGACGCCAGCGAGGTGTCCTTCATCAGTGCGATGAACCGGCTGCCGACAGGCGGCATGGCCACGCGTATGGCCTGAGGGGCCACGACCCGGCGGAGCGTGCGCCAGTAGGGCATGCCCATGGAGTCGGCCGCCTCCCACTGCCCGCGGTCCACGGCCAGGATGCCGGCGCGAAAGTTCTCGCTCAGGTACGCCGCGGCGTACACGGTGAGCGCGAGGATGGCCGAGGGGATCGGCTCGATCAGGATGCCGAGTTGGGGGAGTCCGTAGTAGACGAGCATGATCTGTATCAGCAGCGGAGTGCCACGGAAGAGCGACACGTATGCAATGGCCGGCCATCTCAGCAGCCGGAACCGGGAGATTCTGGCCAGTCCCACCAGCAGTCCGAGGGCACTGCCGAGCACGAACGACACCACGCCGAGCGTGAGCGTCACGCCCATGGCCCTCAGCAGTTGGGGGTAGTTCTCGACGATCAGATTCATGGTCCGCCCCTCCTCCTTGTCCTTTCCGTCGCTCCCTTAATCCGCGGGCAGCGCGCTGAGTTCTTCGGCCATGTCCAGGCCGCCGAGCCAGCGGCGCGAGATCTCCGACAGGGTGCCGTCCTCGATCATGTCGCCGAGCGCCTCGTCGACCGCCTCCTTGAAGGCCTCCTCCCCCCTGCGGAACGACATCCCGTTGACCTCCGTCTCCAGCAGTGGTCCCGAGGCCACGGCGAGGTCGTTCTCCTCGGCGAGGTAGGCGCCCTGGAACCGGGAGACCAGGGCGGCGTCTGCCCGGCCCAGGGCGACGTCGGTCAGCGCGAGTGTGGCGTTCCGGTAGGTCTTGATCTGCGCGTCGGGTATTTCCTCACGGGCGTAGTCGGCCTGGGTGGTGCCTTCGGTCACCGCGATGGTCTGGCCGCTCAGGGAGGAGACTTCGGTGATGGAGGTGTCGTCCTCGCTGACGAAGACGGATATGCCGTTCACCTCGTAGGGGCGGGAAAAGGCGACCTGTTCCAGGCGTTCCTCGGTGATGGTCTGGCCGGAGATGACGATGTCGAACCGGTTGGCCTGCACGCCACCGATGAAGCTGGCGAAGTCCGAGCCGATGAATTCCACCTCGTCGATGTCCAGCCGTTCGGCCAGTTCTTCGGCCACGTCGATGTCGTAGCCCACCGGCTCGTTGTCTTCGAGGAAGTTCCACGGGGGGTTCGCCTCGGTGATGGCGACGCGCAGCGTGCCGCGCGAGCGGGTCTGCTCCAGCACGTCGGCGTCGGCGTCGGCGGAACAGCCGGCGGTGCCGAGAGCAACGGCAGCAAGCAGCCCAACGGTCGTCAAGGGCCGGGAGGGAGATGAAGGGGTCACGATGGCGTCCTTCCCGAGTGCACAGAGTGCAGCGCAGGGATGTTGAGGGGAGAGCGGTGTTGGCTTCGGGGGATGGGTGCTGCCGTCGTCGATGACAGACATCGCACATGCGAAGGGCAAGAGATGCCCACAGGGTTGAGGCGCCCGATGAGTCAGGGGTCGCCGATCAGGTTGCTCCTTACTACCCGGTCCGTCAAGTACCCCGTAGGGGTATTAACTCCGGGGAAACAGGGAAACATCGCCCAGTCGTGACGCTCCCCGCAAGTCCGGCTACGACTGGTTTGTGGTTGGCCGGTCGGCGCGGTGCGCGTCCGGCTCGCCTCCAGCGCCGGCGGGCCGGCGTCGCGCCGAGGACCGTTCGGGTCAGGGACATCGCTCTGCCTAGGATCGGAGGTCGATCACTGATCCGAGGGGGCAGGGAGGCCGAAGGTGGAGCTGACCGGCACGCTGACGGACGCCGACTGGGAATCGCATCGCCCCGCCGTCTTCGGGGCGGCCTACCGGATCCTCGGCACGGTGACCGAGGCCGAGGACGTCACGCAGGACGTCTGGTTGCGCGCCGCCACCGCCGACCTGTCCGAGGTGCGGGATCTGCGGGCCTGGCTGGTGACCCTGGCCGCCCGGACGTCCTACAACGTGCTGAAGTCGGCGCGCGTCCGGCGCGAGTCGTATGTCGGGCCCTGGCTGCCCGAACCGCTGCTGACCGGGCCTGACGCCGCCGCCCAGGTGCTCATGGACGAGTCGGTGAGCACCGCGATGCTGGTGGTCATGGAGACGCTCACCCCCGCCGAGCGGGTCGCGCTGGTGCTGCACGACGTCTTCGGCTTCCCGTTCGCCCGCATCGCCGAGGTGCTTGGCGGCACGCCCGCCGCCAGCCGTAAGCTCGCCTCCCGCGCGCGGGCGCGGGTCGCCGCGGTCGAGGAGCGGCCCCGTGCGTCCAGGGCCGAGACCGAACGCCTGCTGAAGGCGTTCAAGGCGGCCGCCGAAGCGGGGGACACGGCCGGGCTCGTCGAGATTCTGCACCCGGAGGCCGTCTATGTTGGCGACGGCGGCGGCAAGGTGACAGCCGCGCGCAGGCCGGTCCGGGGCGCCGAGCGGATCGCTCTGCTGTCGGTCAGGTCGATCGAGATCAGGCGCCCCGACGCGTTCCAGATCATCGAGGTGAACGGGCACCCGGCCCTGGCCACCTACCGCGGCGGCTCGTTGGTCTGGCTCGACACAGTGGAGGTTGTCGACGGGCGGATCACGGAGTTCAGGAGACTGGCCAATCCCGAGAAGTTCGCCCACCTCGGTCACATCTGAACCCGCTGTCTTGTCTCCCTGCGAACCCTCCGATCCGGGAGGTGTCGCTTGAGAGAGGACGAGACGATGGCACGTGTTGTGATCATCGGAGGCGGTTTCGCGGGCGTGTGGGGCGCGGCGGGAGCGGCGCTGGCGCGCGGAGACGCGGATCTGCGCATCACGCTCATCGCGCCGAACGGGCACCTGGTGCTGCGGCCGCGCCTGTACGAGCCGGAGCCGGACCTGGCTCAGGTGGAGCTCAGCAGGATCCTGGGGCCGATCGGCGTCGAGCACCTGCGGGCCTCGGTGAGCACGATCGACACCGACCGCCGCGTGGTGGTGGCCGACGGCGAGGAGATCGGCTATGACCGCCTGGTGCTGGCGGCGGGCAGCAAGCTCGTTCAGCCCCAGGGCCTGCCCGGCGCTGAACGGCTCTTCGACATCGACACCCTGGACGGGGCCCGGCGGCTCGCCGACCATCTGCGCGACCGGGAGGACTACTCCGCCGTGGTTGTCGGCGCCGGGTTCGTCGGTCTGGAAGCCGCGACCGCACTGGCCGCCCGGGGCAGGGTGCTGTTGGTGGACCGGTCGGAGGTGATCGGGGCCCCGCTCGGCCCGGGCCCGCGCGAGGAGATCGAGTCGGCGCTGGACAAGCTTGGCGTCGAACGCCGCCTCGCGACGACGGTGACGGAGGTCGGCGACGGATACGCCGCCCTCTCCGACGGCACCAGGGTGGAGGCGGACGCGGTGGTCTGGTCCGTGGGGATGAGGGCCAGCGAGCTCACCCGGCAGGTCTCCGGCGAACTCGACCACCTCGGCCGGGTGCCGGTGGACCAGTGGCTGCGCGCCCTTCCCGAGGTCTTCGTCGCCGGGGACACGGCCGCGGCGGCATTCGACGCCGAGCACACGGTCATGCAGGCCTGCCAGCACGCCACCCCGCTCGGCAAGGTCGCCGGGTACAACGCGGCGGCCGACCTGCTCGACGTGCCGCTGCGCGACTTCACCCCCGGCCCGTACGTCACCTGCCTGGACCTGGGCGGGGCCGGTGCGGTCTTCACCCGGGGATGGGACCGCAGGGTGATGGCGTCGGGCGCCGACGGCGCGGTCGTCAAGAAGCGGATCAACCACCACATCCAACCGCCGGTCGACGACCCCGTGAAGATCCTCGCCGCCGCGGACCGCGTCTACCTCGAGCTCCCCTTCTTCCCCCGCGACGAGGAGGCGGCCGCCCCCGCCGCATGAACCCCGGAAACGCCGTGGCTTGAGGATCGCGGCGCCAGCCTTCTCGGCCGACGCACCCGGATTTTCCTGGACCCTGAACGATCGTTCTGAACGAGCGTCCTGAACGATTGTTCAGGGATGGGGTACGCTCCCGGGCATGGGACATCGCGAAGAGCTGATGGCCGCCGCGAAGCGCTGCCTGGAGGAGCGGGGATACGCCCGTACGACCTCGCGGGACATCGCCGCCGCCGCCAAGGCGCCGCTCGGGACGATCAACTACCACTACGGCTCGAAGGAGGCGCTGCTGAACGCGGCGCTCCTGGAAACGATCTTCGAGTGGGGCGAGAAGGTCATGGCCGGGGCGGCGGGGGGAGTGGGGCGGCTCGAGTCGTTGTGGGAGCGGATCGTCGCCTCGCACAACGGCACAGATCGGCCGCTGCTGGTGGCCAGCTCCGAGGCGCTCGCGCAGGCCGAACGCTTCCCCGAGATCCGGCGGCAGATCGCCGAGGCGTTCGAGAAGGCCCGCACGGATATGGCGGCCGAGCTGCACGGCATCGACGCCGACGGGGAGCTCGAAGGGCAGCGGGAGCTGGCGCGTGCGGTCGGGTCGGTGCACATGGCGCTGGTCGCCGGGCTGACCCAGCAGTGGCTGATCGACCCCGAGCGCGCGCCCTCGGCGGCGGAGGTGGCCAAGGGCCTGCGAGCGATCGCCCGCCACCTGGAACCCGACGAACCCGGCGAGCCCGGCGAGCCCGGCGAGCCCGGCGAGTGACATGCCACGGCCCTTCACGCATCTGCATGTGCACACGCAGTACTCGCTGCTCGACGGCGCGGCCCGCCTGAGGGACCTGTTCGCCGCCTGCCAGGAGATGGGCATGTCGCACATCGCGATGACCGACCACGGCAACCTGCACGGAGCGTACGACTTCTTCCAGCAGGCGACGGCGGCCGGCGTCACGCCGATCATCGGGATCGAGGCGTACGTGGCGCCCGAGTCGCGTCGCACCAAGCGGAGGATCACCTGGGGGCAGCCGCACCAGAAGCGGGACGACGTCTCCGGCTCCGGCGGCTACACGCACAAGACGATCTGGGCGGCGAACAGGACAGGGCTGCACAACCTCTTCAAGCTGTCGTCGGACGCGTACAAGGAGGGCTGGCTGCAGAAGTGGCCCCGCATGGACCGGGATGTCATCGCCGAGCACGCCGAGGGCCTGATCGCCTCCACCGGCTGCCCGTCGGGCGAGGTGCAGACGCGGCTGCGGCTCGGCCAGTTCGACGAGGCGCTGAAGGCGGCGGCCGCATACCAGGAGATCTTCGGCAGGGGGCGCTACTTCCTTGAGCTGATGGACCACGGCATCGAGATCGAACGCCGCGTCCGCGACGGCCTGCTGGAGATCGGCAGGAAGCTCGGCATCCCGCCGCTGGTGACGAACGACTCGCACTACACCTACGCCGCCGAGGCGAGCGCGCACGACGTGCTGCTGTGCATCCAGACCGGCAAGAGCCTCACCGACCCCGGCCGCTTCCGCTTCGACGGCACCGGCTACCACCTCAAGTCCGCCGAGGAGATGTACGCCGTCGACTCCTCCGACGCCTGGCAGGAGGGGTGCGCGAACACGCTGCGGGTGGCGGAGCAGGTCGACACCACGGGCTGGTTCGGCAGGCGCGACCTCATGCCGCGCTTCGAGGTCCGGGACGGGTACACGGAGGTCACGTGGTTCCGGGAGGAGGTGGCGCGTGGCCTGCGGCGCCGCTTCCCGGCGGGGGTGTCGGAGCGGTACGAGCGGCAGGCGGCGTACGAGATGGACGTCATCGTGCAGATGGGGTTCCCGGCGTACTTCCTCGTCGTCGCCGACTTCATCATGTGGGCGAAGAACAATGGCATCGCCGTCGGCCCCGGCCGTGGCTCCGCCGCTGGCTCGCTCGTCTCGTACGCGCTCGGCATCACGGACCTCGATCCGCTCGAGCACGGGCTGATCTTCGAGCGGTTCCTCAACCCCGAGCGCGTGTCCATGCCGGACGTCGACATCGACTTCGACGAGCGCAGGCGCGGCGAGGTCATCCGGTACGTGACGGAGAAGTACGGCGCCGACAAGGTCGCCATGATCGGCACCTACGGCACCATCAAGGCCAAGAACGCCATCAAGGACTCGGCCCGCGTCCTCGGCTTCCCGTACGCGACGGGCGACCGCATCACCAAGGCCATGCCCGTCGATGTCGGCGGCAAGGGCATCCCGCTGTCCGGCATCACCGACCCGGCGCACCCGCGCTACGCCGAGGCCGCCGAGGTGCGGGGCCTGTACGAGAACGAGCCGGACGTGCGGAAGGTCGTCGACACGGCGCGGGGCGTGGAGGGCCTGGTGCGGCAGATGGGCGTGCACGCGGCGGGCGTGATCATGTCCAGCGAGCCGATCGTCGAGCACGTGCCGGTGTGGGTCCGGCACAGCGACGGCGTCACCATCACGCAGTGGGACTACCCGACCTGCGAGTCGCTCGGCCTGCTGAAGATGGACTTCCTGGGCCTGCGGAATCTGACGATCATGGACGACGCCGTCGCGATGGTGCGGCGGAACGGGGGCAACGGGGGCAACGAGGGCCGGGACATCGAGCTGCTGGGGCTGGCGCTCGACGACCGGGCGACGTTCGAGCTGCTCGGGCGCGGCGACACCCTCGGCGTCTTCCAGTTCGACGGCGCGGCCATGCGCTCGTTGCTGCGCATGATGAAGCCGGACCACTTCGAGGACATCACGGCGGTCACCGCCCTGTACCGGCCGGGGCCGATGGGCATGAACTCGCACGTCAACTACGCGCTGCGGAAGAACGGCCAGCAGGAGATCACCCCGATCCACCCGGAGCTGGCGGAGCCGCTGAAGGAGGTCCTGGACGTCACCTACGGCCTCGTGGTCTACCAGGAGCAGGTGCAGAAGGCGGCGCAGGTGCTGGCCGGCTACTCGCTCGGGCAGGCCGACCTGCTGCGGCGGGCGATGGGGAAGAAGAAGCAGGAGGTCCTGGACAGGGAGTTCATCCCGTTCCGGGACGGCTGCCGCGAGCGCGGGTACTCGGACGCGGCGATCCAGGCGGTCTGGGACGTGCTGGTGCCCTTCGCGGGCTACGCCTACAACAAGGCGCACGCGGCCGCGTACGCGCTCGTCTCGTACTGGACGGCGTATCTCAAGGCGAACCATCCGGCCGAGTACATGGCGGCGCTGCTCACCTCCGTGCGCGACGACAAGGACAAGTCGGCCGTCTATCTGAACGAGTGCCGGAAGATGGGCATCACGGTGCTGCCGCCGGACGTGAACGAGTCCGAGGCGACGTTCACGCCACGCGGCGACGACACGATCGTCTTCGGGCTCACCGCCGTCCGCAACGTCGGGCAGAACGTCGTCGACTCCATCGTCCGCAACCGCCAGGCCAGGGGCTGCTACGCCTCCTTCCCCGACTTCCTCGACAAGGTCGACGCGGTGGTGTGTAACAAGCGGACGGTCGAGTCGCTCATCAAGGCCGGCGCGTTCGACCGGCTCGGCCACTCCCGCAAGGGGCTGGCCGCCCAGTACGAGCCGATGATCGAGACCGTCGTCGCGCTCAAGCGGCGGCAGGCGGAGGGGCAGTTCGACCTCTTCGACGACGCCGGAGCCGACGCCGCAGCCGACGCCGACGAGCCGGGTCCCGGCCTCGGCCTGGACGTCGAATTCTCCGCCGGGGAGTGGGAGAAGCCGTACCTGCTGGCCCAGGAGCGGGAGATGCTCGGCCTGTACGTCTCCGACCACCCGCTGTTCGGCGTCGAGCACGCCCTGACCGCCAAGGCGGACGCGGCCATCTCCGCGCTCAACGGCGGCGAGCACGCCGACGGGGCCGTCGTCACCATCGGCGGCATCATCTCCGGCCTGCAGCGCAAGACGACCCGGCAGGGCAACGCCTGGGCCATCGCCACCATCGAGGACCTCGGCGGCTCGCTCGACTGCCTGTTCTTCCCCGCCACCTACCAGTTGGTCTTCACCCAGCTCGAAGAGGACGCGATCGTCCTCGTCCGGGGCCGCCTCGACAAGCGCGAGGACGTGCCCCGGCTGGTGGCGATGGAGCTGACGGTCCCCGACCTGACGACCGACGCCGACGGCGGGCCCGTCCGCCTCGACATGCTCGAAGCCCACGTGACACCGCAGTGCATCGGCCGCTTCAAGGAGATCCTGCGGGCCCACCCGGGCCCCACCGAGGTGCACCTGCGGGTGCGCGCCCCCACCAAGACGACCGTCTACCGGCTGGGCTACCGCATCACCGTTCGCCCCGAGTTCTGGGCGGACCTGAAGGCGGCGGTGCCGGTGACGCGGGCGCCCCAACCCCGCGGTCATCGTGTTTGACGGTGCCTTCCGGGTCAGGACAACACGCGATAGGTCAGGTGCGTGACCGAGGTCGCGGCTCGCGACTCCACCTGCTCGAGGTTCAACGGCGGGACGCCGTCGAACAGCCGCGTGCCGGCGCCGAGTGTGATCGGAACGATGTGCAGCCGCATCTCGTCGATCAGGCCCGCGCCGAGATACTGGTTGACGGTGGTCGCGCCGCCGTGGATGGAGATGTCGCCGTCCCCGGCCGCATCGCGTGCGCGTTTCATCGCGGCTTCGATTCCGTCGGTGACGAAGTGGAACGTGGTGCCGCCATCCATCGGCTGCGGATCGCGCCGGTGGTGGGTGAGCACGAAGACCGGGCAGTGGTACGGCGGGTTGTCGCCCCACCAGCCCTTCCACTGCCGATCCCACTCGCCACGCACTGGGCCGAACATATTGCGCCCCATGATGAATGCCTTGGCCGTCATCATTCGGGCGAACTCGGCCGGGTGCTCCTCGGGGCCTTCGGCGTACCAGGCGTGCAGCTTGTCACCCCAGCCATCGCCGCCGTCGTCGCCGAACGGGCGCTGCTCGGTCTGGTTGAGCCCGGCCGAGTATCCGTCGATCGAGATCGACAAGTCGCAGGTCACCTTGCCCACGCGTCTCGTCATCGCACTGTCCTCCTCGCGGCGACCCGCCGTCGCCTTCGCGGTGAGCTTCCTGTCGAGCGTCAGTCTGGAGCAGATCTCAGCGAGTACGCGGGGAGATCGCCGAACGCCACCCGCACCAGAACGCCACCGTACGCCGCGCCCTCGCCCCGTTCGGCACGCGCCCCGGCGCACACTGACCGCCGCCGGAACGCTTGTCCGTGGACACGCGTCCGGGGGCGAGGGGCCATGCAACTTCCAGCCGTGCGGCCGTGCCTCCCGCATGAGGCGATGCGTTCGGGGTACAAGGCGTTGCCATGACCGAAGTCAAGGAGCCGAAGAAGGAGCCGGACCCCGGGGCGGGGCCCGACGAGGGGTACCAGCGTGGTCTCGGCAGCCGCCAGGTGCAGATGATCGCGATCGGGGGTGCCATCGGCGTTGGCCTGTTCATGGGTGCCGGTGCGAACATCGCCGAGGCGGGGCCGAGCCTGATCCTGATGTACGCCCTGGCGGGTGTCGTCATCTTCCTCATCATGCGGGCGCTGGGGGAGCTGCTGCTCTACCGCCCGGTCTCGGGCAGTTTCGCGGAGTACGCCAGAGAGTTCCTGGGGCCGTTCTTCGGGTACGCCACCGGGTGGACCTACTGGCTGCTGTGGGTGGTCACCTGCATGGCCGAGCTGACGGCGGCGGCCATCTACGTCACCTACTGGTTTCCGGACATTCCGCAGTGGGTGAGCGCGCTGGTGTTCATGGTGGTGCTCTTCGGCGTGAATCTGATCTCGGTGAAGGTCTTCGGCGAGATCGAGTTCTGGTTCTCGATGATCAAGGTCACCGCGATCATCGGGATGATCGTCATCGGCCTCGGCGTCCTCACGCTCGGCGTCTCCGAGGCCGGGGACACCGCTGAGGTCTCCAACCTCTGGGCCCACGACGGGTTCTTTCCCACCGGCGTCGGCTCCAGCCTGATGACGCTCCAGGGCGTCATGTTCGCGTATCTCGCCGTCGAGCTCGTGGGCGTCACCGCGGGCGAGAGCGCCGACCCGGAGAGGTCGCTGCCCCGGGCGATCAACACGCTGCCCTGGCGCATCGCCCTGTTCTACGTCGGCTCACTGACGGTCATCCTCTGCGTGGTGAAGTGGACGGAGTTCGACGCGGACGTCAGCCCGTTCGTCGCGGCGTTCGGCAAGATCGGCCTGCCCTTCGGCGCCGCGATCGTCAACTTCGTGGTTCTGACCGCGGCGCTGTCCTCCTGCAACTCCGGCATGTACTCCACCGGCCGCATGCTCCGGGACCTGGCCGGGAACCGGGAGGCTCCCGCCCGTCTTGGACGGCTCAACGCCCGGCAGTCGCCGGCCACCGCGATCACCCTCTCCGTCGCGATGATGGGCATCGGCGTGGTCCTGAACTACCTCGTCCCGGAGAAGGCGTTCGCATACGTCACCTCCGTCGCCACCGCCTGCGGCATCTGGACGTGGGCCATGATCCTCGTCAGCCACATGCGCTACCGCCGCGCCGTGGTGGCCGGCCGTCTGGCCGCCTCGCCCTTCCCGGCGCCCGGCGGCGCGCTCGGCAGCGGCGTCGCCCTGGCGTTCCTGCTCTTCGTCGTCGTCCTGATGTGCATCGACGACGACGCCCGGATCTCGCTGTACGTGGGCGCGGTCTGGGCGGTCCTGCTGGTCGCCGGCTGGTACGGCGCCCGCCGCGTCGCGGGGCGGCGGGCGGGCGAGGAGCGGGCGGAGCCGGCGTACGACACCACCGGGTAGGGCCGTCAGCTGCCGCCGACGTGGATGCCGGGGCGGTGGTGTCTGAGCTAGCGGTGGTGTCCGAGCTAGGAGTCGAGGGCTCAGTCGGTCGCACCGTCAGTCCGCGCAAGGCCCGTGCCCACCGGATCCGAGGCATCCGCCGGGTCGGCCGCGTCGGCGACGATGCGGCCATCGCGTAGCGCCACCACACGCTGGCAGCGCTTGGCGACGGCCATCTCGTGGGTGGCGACGAGCATGGTGAGGCCGTGCTCGTCGGCCAGTCGCTGGATGAGGTCCATGATCTGGCCGCTGGTGGCCGAGTCGAGGTTGCCGGTCGGCTCGTCGGCCAGCAGCAGGCGGGGGCGGGCGATCAGGGCGCGGGCGATGGCCACCCGCTGCTGCTGGCCGCCGGAGAGCTGCGAGGGCAGCGCCCGCTCCCGGCCCGCGAGGCCCACCGCGTCCAGCAGCTGACGCGCCCGCGCCTCGCGGTCGAAGGGGACGGAGCCGGCGCGGCGGGGCAGCAGGGGGGCCATCACGTTGTCCAGGGCGGTCAGGGCGGGCAACAGGTGGAAGCGCTGGAAGACGAAGCCGATCCCGCCCCTGTAGCGGGCCAGCTCCCGGCGCCGCAGCGCGGTGATCTCCTGATCCCCCACGGTGATGGTGCCCTCGTCGGCCGATTCGATGGCGCCGATCAGGTGCAGCAGTGTCGACTTCCCCGAGCCCGAGGGGCCCGTCAGCGCCACCGCCTGGCCGGCCGGGATCTCCAGGCCGACGCCGTCCACGGCGGTGACGCGGCTCTCCTCGCCACCCGAGCCGCCGAACGCCTTGCGCAGCCCGGTGACCGTGACCGGCACCCCGCCGTTTTCCCGTTCCTCCACCTTCACAGCTCCCGTTTCTACTCGTGTGCCAGCAGGGCGGCCAGCGGAAGGGCACGGACGCTCCGGAGCGGGACGAGACAGGCGGCCATGGCGAGCAGCAGGCCGCCGGCGGCGACGAGGAGCGCCGTGCCCGCCACGGCCGCCGTCGCCTCGTCAACCAGCCAGACCACCAGGCCCGTTCCGGCGGCAGCGCCCAGCACCGCGCCCACCGCGCCCAGGACCGCGCCCTCGGTCAGGACGAGCCGGGACAGCGCGCGGTCCGTCCATCCGGTCGCCCGCAGCGCGGCCAGCTCGGCGTCCCGCTCCCGCAGGCCGACGTAGAGCACGTCGGCGAGGGCGAACGCGCCGAGCACCACGGTCAGCAGCACCGCCGCGACGTCCACCCCGCGCACCTCCACCGAGACGGCGTCGCCGAGCAGCGTGCCGGCCGCCGCGCCCTGAAAGTGCCACAGCACGGCGGCGACGAAGGTGACGGCGGCCGCGCCGATGGCCATGGCCGCCACGGCCAGGGCGCTGCGCAGCGGGACGCGGGCCACGTTCGACAGCGCCAGCGCCGTCACCGTGCGCCGGGCGCGGGCGCGGCGGGCGGGCAGCACCGCCGGGCGCAGCGCGCCGCCCGGGCCGGTCCGCGCCGCCCGGAGCGCCGGGCCCAGCGCGGCGAGCAGGGCGAGGGCGATCACCAGCGGCACGGTGAGCAGCACCCGGCCCACCATCACCTCCAGGCCGAAGAGCCGGGCCAGGGGGTAGGCGAGGGCGGCGGCCAGGCCGGCGGCGGCGGTCGCGACCAGCGCAACCTCTCCGAGCACCAGCCCGGTCAGCCGTCCCCCGGACCAGCCCACGCACGACAGGACGCCCAGTTCGGCGCGGCGGGTGCGCACCGAGGCGGCGACCACGTTGCCGACGAAGAGGACACAGACGACCAGGACGAGGGCCAGGAGCAGCACGCTCTTGCGGTCGGCCTCCTCCACGAGCGCGACGGCCGCGCCCTTGTGGGTCCACTGCTCCTCGATCAGCAGCTCCGGGCGGCCGAACTCCCCGGCGGCGATCTGCACCTCGCGCGGCGCGGGCGAGGAGCCGATGGTGATGTCCACGGTGAGCCCGGTGGCGGTGGCGATGTCCTCGGCCACCCGGCGGATCCGCTCGCGCGAGGCGTCGTCCATGCCGGTCACCTCCGCCACCCGGACCCGGACGGCGGACAGCGGCGCGCGGGACTGCGGGTCGGCGGGGTGGAGGAGGTGCTCCAGGGCGGGAAGGCTGGTCAGCAGCTGCGGGGGGGTGGCCAGGTAGCCGGCGGGGTTGCCGTTGGGCAGCCACGCCTCGCCGCCCAGCAGGTCCTGGGAGCGCTCGTCGGCACCGGTCGCGGCGGCGGGCCGGTAGGTCTCCAGCGGGACCTCGGAGAGCTCGCCGGCCTCCTGGATGGCGTCCGGGTCGAAGGTGCCCACCAGCTCCGCCAGGGGCAGCGCGTCGCTGACGCCGGCGATCTCCGGGGTGGATTCCAGGGAGCGGAAGGCGGTGTCCTGGGAGAGCCACGGCGGTTCCGTGCCGCCGAAGACGGAGGCCTCGTCCCAGGCGTAGGAGTCGTCCTCGCGTGACTCCCGCGGGCGCAGGGGATCCGAGCCGGACTCGTAGCTCGTGGTGCCGGGCCGCAGGCTCTGGTTGTAGGAGACGAACAGGTGCTCGCCGCTGACCACGCCCTCCCGGTAGGCGGCCGTGATGTCGTGCACCTCCCCGGCCAGCCGCTCGGCGGGGGCGGCGGCGAGGCTCGCCGCGAGCGCGGTGCTGCCCTGGCCGGGGATCGCGGCGGCGTCGGCGTCCACCCGGCTCACCTGAAGCCGCAGGGACTCGTCCACCTGCGGCCGGTCCGAGGCCAGCACGGGGATGCCCGTCGCGGGGTTCGCGGCCGTGGCCTCGCGGAGGTCGGAGCCGTCGGCGGCCAGGTAGTCGCCGCTGGTCACGGCGGAGTCCAGGCCGAGCAGCTCGGCCTCGGCGGCGGGGTCGACGGCCGCGGTCAGCAGCGTGGAGGGCCAGGGCACCTTGAGGGTGGCCCGGTCGCCGGTCCCGGGGTGGTCCACCTCGTCGGTGCCGGTGGTGGTGAAGGTGCCGTCGTCGTGCCACTCCACGACGATCAGCCGGTCCCGGCCCTCGGCGGTCAGTTCGTCGGTCGAGTCCACGGCGGAGTCCAGCATGCACAGCGGCAACGCGGTGCCGTCCGGCTGGATCTCCACGGCGGGGCGGGTGTCGGCGCAGCCGGTGACGTCCACCGCCAGGGGCTCGCCGTCGCGGGTGTAGCCCTCCTCCAGCTGCCAGCCGTTCTCCACCCGCTGGATGTTGGGGCGGACCACCGGGTGCCGGGTGACGTAGACGTAGTCGACGCCGGGGTCGTCGGCCTCGGTCAGGCCGCGGTCGGACAGCCAGGCGCGGTCCACCCGGAGCAGCTGCCGGTCGGCGGCCGGGTCGAGCTGTCCGGTGACGTCGAGCCGGGTGAGGAGGTCGACCTGCTGGTAGCCGATCATGGCGATGGGCGCGGCCACCTCCACGCCGTCGACGGCGGCGATCTCCTCCCACTGCCGGAGGGTGATGCCGCCGAACTGGCCGGAGAGGAAGTTGGGCCGCACCTCGCCGTCGCGCCGCTCGGTCGCGGTCGGGCTGCCCTCCGGGCGCACCAGGATGTCGTAGACGGCGCGGTAGTTCTCGTCGGCGGTGGCCTGCACGCGCAGCCGGGAGGTCTCCACCGAGCCGGTGAGCAGGGTGAACCCCATGCTCGCCACGAGAACGCCGGCCAGGAGCGTGAACGCTCGCGCGGAGCGCCGCCGAAGCTGCCCGATCACCATGGCGAGCATGAGGTCCCCCGATTCATCCGGTTGGTGCCGACGGCCCTGTCACGCGCCGGCGGCTACACGCAGCACTGGAAGGTCTCCCAGCCGCTGCACGACCCGCCGGAGCAGTAGCGGCGCTGGTTGGCCCAGAAGCTGGGAGACTCCGGGCAGGAAAGATTGCGGTTGCACCGGTATTCCCAGGCCGCCTCGGCGGTGGCCGTGGGCAGCACGCGGCTCAGTGCGGCGTCAGCGAGCCGGTTGAGAAGCCTCATCCCTCTCACCTCTCTTGGTACGGGGTGGTACAAGGTTCTTCGGGCACCCGGAAACCTAACGGCCCCCGCTACACATCCCATACATCGCGCCCCCACGCCGCCGGCCAGCGCAATTGGCTTTCGTTCGAAGCGCTTCGATTCTAAGCTCTCCGCTGTCAAGCGGAATCCTTCGGTAGTTGCTGCTTGGCGTGGGGAGGGGAGGGTCGGTGAAGACTGTGCAGGAGCCGGTGTTCCGGCTGCTGGGGCCGGTTCACGTCCGCGGCCGTGAGGGGGAGGCGGCGCCGCTGCGCGGCGGGAAGCCGCGGATCGTGCTGGTCGCCCTGTTGCTCAAGGCCAACCGCGTGGTTCCGGTGGACGCCTTCAGCGAGGCGCTGTGGGAAGGCGAGCCGCCGCGTTCCGCGCTGCCCAACCTGCGCTCCTACGTCCACAGGCTGCGCCACTCGCTCGGCGCCGGCACGCTGATCGGCCACCCGGGCGGCTACGAGCTGCGGCTCGCGCGGCAGGACAGCGACCATCTGCTCTTCGAGGAACTGTCCAGACAGGGGCGGGAGGTGCTCGCCTCCAGCCCGCACCGGGCCGTGATCCTGCTGCGGCGGGCGCTGGAGCTGTGGCGCTCGGAGCAGGCGGCGCCCGGGCTGGAGCGGCGCGGCATGCTCGCCCGCGAGCTGGCCAGCCTGGACGGGGAACGGCTGCGCGCGCTGGAGGACCTGGCCGGGGCGTGGTTCGCCCTGGACGAGCCGCGGCAGACGCTGGACGCCGCCTGGCAGGTGGTCTCGAGCGATCCGCTGCGCACCCGGGCCTGGGAGTTGGTGCTGCGCGCCCACCATCGGCTGGGCGAGCCGGGCCAGTTGACCGAGTCCTACCGGATGGCCCGCGCGGCGTTCCGCACCGAGCTCGGCCGGGATCCCGACGCGGGGTTGGCCCTGCTGCACGATCGGCTGCTGGCCGACGGCTCGGCCTGAGCGTTGTATCCGCCGTGTACGGGCGCGGCGTAGCGTCCGGGCTTCCGGGGCGGACGAGCCGGACCCCGGGACACCACGACGCCGGGCGCGCGGGAGGGGCGGATTTCGTGGACTACCTGCTGCTGGGTTGCGAGTCGCTGCTGATCGTGACGTTCCTGGCCGCCGCGGCCGGAAAGGCGCGCCCCGCCGGCCGGCGGGACTTCCGCCGCTCGCTGCGGGACGTCGGCATCCCCCGCCGGCTGGTCCCCGCCGTGTCGGTGGCAGTCGTCGCCGCCGAGGCGCTGGCCGCGCTGCTGATGCTGGCGGCGCCCACCGCCCCGTGGGGGCCGGCGCTGTCCGTGGCGCTGCTGGCCGTGCTGACCGGCGGGGTGGCGCGCGTGCTGTACGACGGCCGGACGGTGGCCTGCGCCTGCTTCGGCCGGGCCGTCCGCCCGCTGGGCGCCGTTCACCTGGTGCGCAACGCCGCGTTGCTGCTGGTCGCCGCGGCGGCGTTGGCGATGGTCCCCGCCGCCGGCCCGGTCCGGCCTGAGGTCCTGGCGACGTCCCTCCCCGCCGGGGCGGTCGCGGCGCTGCTGGTGATGGGCGCCGACGACGTCGCCGCGCTGTTCTCGTCCGCCCCGGCCGCGACCGCCGCCGCTTCTGCCAGGAGACCGAAATGATCGCCATCGTGCTGTCCGCGCTGGCCCTGTGCGTGACCGCGTTCAACCTGCTGCTGAGCTACGGCATCGTCCGGCGGCTGCGCGAACAGGACGCGGCGCTGGCCGAGGCCCGCTGGCGGCCCGGCGCCGAGCCGACGAGCACCGGGCTGCGCGTGGGCGCCCGCATCCAGCTGCCGGCGGGGCCGGACGGCGCCGGTGACGCCGGTGCCGAGGTCTCCTCCCCCACGCTCGTGGGCTTCTTCGCGCCCGGCTGCGCCTCCTGCGAGGAGATGCTGCCCGCCTTCGCCGAGGCCGCCACGGCGCACCCCGGGGGGCGGGAACGGGTGCGGGCCATCGTGGCCGCCGACGGTCCGGCGGACGGCGGCGCGGCCGGGGACGCCTCGCGCTACGCGGACGCGCTGGCCGCGGTCGCCGTGGTCGAGGCGGCGCCCGCCGGCTCCGCCTGGTTCCGGGCGTTCCAGGCGGATGCGTTCCCGCAGGTCCACGCCCTCACCGAGACCGGTGAGCTGCGGTGGTCCGCGGCGAGCGCGAGGGAGCTGCGACGGCGGATCGCGGCATGAGGTCACACGCCTCGCTCGTCTCGGCGCGGGCCGCCGCCGACCTCACCCTGCGGGCCCGGCCCGCCGCGCTGGCCGGCACGCTCGCGCTGACCGTCATCGAGGCGAGCTGCCCGGTGGCCGCCGCCTGGCTGACCGCGCGCCTGGTGGACAACCTGGCCACCGGCGAGGGCGCGGTCGCCGGGCCCGCCGCCGCGCTCGCCGCCGTCGGCGTGCTGCTGGCCGTACTGCCGTACGTGGCGCGGCTGCTGACCGGCGAGCTGTCCCGGGCGGTGGCCAGGCAGGCCCAGGACCGGCTGTTCCGGGCGGTCACCGCGCAGCCCGGCCTGGCCTGGTACGAGAGCCCCGACCGGCTCACCCGGCTGCGTCAGGCCCAGGACTGCGGGCAGCACACCCCGACCGAGCTGCTCACCTGCGCCACGATCCTGCTGGCCTCGGGCTGGACGCTCACGGGGTTCGCGGCGGTGCTGATCGGCATCGACCCGCTGCTTGCCGCGCTGGTGGGGCTCGGCACCGTGCCGAGGCTGCTGGCCGAGATCAACGTCGCACGCTCGCGCGCCCGTGCGACCGGCGAGATCACCGCACACGAGCGGCGGGAGATGTTCTACACCGTCCTGCTCGGCACGGAACCCGCGGCCAAGGAGATACGGCTGTTCGGCACCGGCGAGCTGCTGCGCCGCCGCATGATGGCCGAGCGGCACGCCGCCGACCGGCTGCGCCGCCGGCTGGACGTGAAGGATCTGCTGGTCAATGGCGGACCGGCGGTGCTCACCGCCGCCGTCGCGGCCGGCGGCCTGCTGTGGGCCGTCCACCGGGTCCGTTCCGGGGCGATGACGGTCGGCGACCTCACTCTGGTGATCTCGGCGGTCGCCACGGTGCAGGCCACGCTCGGCGCGCTGGTCACCGCCGTGGCCCACGGCCATCACCATCTGCTGGTCTTCCACGCCTACACCGAGGTACTCGGCGCCCCGCCCGTCCTCGCCACCCGGGAGCCTGCCCGCCCCCTCCCCCGGCTGCGCGGCTGCGTCGAGCTGGAGGACGTGTGGTTCCGCTACGGCCCGGAGCACCCGTGGGTTCTGCGCGGGGTCAGCCTGCGGATCAACGCCGGGGAGAGCCTGGGTCTGGTCGGCGTCAACGGCGCCGGGAAGAGCACGCTGGTGAAGCTGCTGTGCCGGTTCTACGACCCGCAGCGGGGCAGCATCCGGTGGGACGGGCAGGACCTGCGCGCCGTCCGCCCCGAGGAGCTGCGCGAGCGGCTCAGCGTCGTCTACCAGGACTTCATGCGGTACGAGATGACGGCCGCGGAGAACATCGGGCTCGGCGATCCCCCGCGCGCCGATGACCGGGAGCGGATCGAGTCGGCGGCCCGGCGCGCGGGCGTGGACCGGCTGCTGCGCGCGCTTCCCGAGGGCTACGACACCATGCTCACGCGCGGCTTCCCGGGCGCGTCCGAGAAGGACGCCGGGGTGGTGCTCTCCGGCGGGCAGTTCCAGCGGGTGGCGCTGGCCCGGTCGTTGCTGCGGGAGGACCGCGAGCTGTTCATCCTGGACGAGCCCACCTCGGGTCTTGACCCGGTGGCGCAGGCGGAGGTGGGTGCGCTGATGCGCGGACACGGCGTGGGCGGCACCCGGGTGCTGGTCTCGCACCGGCTGAGCGAGATCCGGAGCGCGGACCGGATAGCGGTGCTGGACGGGGGGCGGGTGGCCGAACTGGGCTCCCACGAGGAGCTGATGGCGCTCGGCGGCCGGTACGCGGCGGCGTTCCGCAGTCAGGCGGCGGGCTTCCAGCTCCCCGACGCGAGGAGGTGACGGCACGTTGGCGGCGAGGCCAGGTGCGGCGGTGGCCCTGGGCGCGGCGGTGGCCGCCGGGCTGGCCGCCGGGGCGTGGGCGGCCCGGCGCGGCCTGCTGTACACGACGGTGACCGGCGCCAGCATGCTGCCGACGCTGCGCGAGGGCGACCGGCTGCTGGTGCGGCGGGTGGACACCCGGCGGGACGGCGGGCGGCGGCTGCGGGTGGGGCAGATCGTCGTCTGCCCGGTGCAGCTGCCCGACGGCGCCACCCTCCTCCCGGCGCCGGGCGACGTCCTGCCGCAGCTGTGGGTCAAGCGCATCGCGGCGCTGCCGGGCGACCCCATGCCGGCGGCCATGGCGGGCCGCGCCGGGCCCGTCCCGAACGGGACCGTGATCCTGCTGGGCGACAACCCCGGGCAGAGCGTCGACTCCCGAACGATCGGCCCGATCCCGCTGGAGCGGCTGGTCGGCCGGGTGGTGTACCGGTTCGGCCGCGACGGGACCGGGAGCGTGTGACGTCAGCCAGGCCGGACGGGCAGCCGCCATCGCCGGAGACGGTGGCGGCGTCCCGTCCCGTCACGGCCCTCCGGCCAGCCGTCCGTTGCCCCCTCCCCTCATGACCCGGTGGGGTGGACCACCGCCATCCCGCGGACTCGTCGTGCGGCCCCTGCGGACAGGTGACCCGCACGCGGGTGGGCGACGGGTGCAGGTGGCGGGTAGCCTCCGTCGCTACGCGGTACCACGCCACGCCACGCGACGAGGACGGAGGTGGCCTCAGTGTCGGCACGCGCGGCCGTCGAGCCTCCCGACCCGGAGGTGATCCGGGCGGCGCAGCAGGGGGACCCGCGGGCGGTGGAGGAGTTCGTCGCGCGGTGTCTGCCCTTGGTGTACAACGTCGTCGGCCGGGCGATGGCCGGGCACGGCGACGCGGACGACGTCGTGCAAGCGGCAATGGCGCGGGCGGTCGACGGCCTGCGCGGGGTGCGTGACCCTGACCCGGACCGGCTGAGGTCCCGCCTGGTCGCGATCGCCGTGCAGCAGGTGCGTGCCTGGCGGGAGGGCGCGCGGCGGGAGCACGAGCCGGGCGATTTCGCCGATGTGGCGATCGCTCGGCTGGAGTTGTCGGGCCAGCGTCGCGAGGTGGCCGAGGCGGCCAGGGACTGGCTGGACGATCTGACGGACGAGGAGCGCGAACTGCTCGCGCTGTGGTGGCTGGAGGCGATGGGCACGCTGACCCGCGCCGACGTCGTGGCGGCGTATCACGCGCCGGCCCAGAGCGTCGAGTCCCGGGTCAGGCGGATCAGCCAGCGCCTGGACACCGCGCGGCAGGTGGTGCGGGCCCTGGGCACGACGCCCCGCTGCGAGGACCTGGACGTGGAGGCGCCCTGGGACGGCAAGCCGTCCGCACGGTGGCGCGAGCGGCTGGCCCACCACGTCCGGGGTTGCCCGCGCTGCCGGCTGTACACCCTCGACATGGAGCCGGCGGCGCGGCTGCTGGCCGGCCTCGCACTCGTGCCGCCGCCGGATGAGCTGGTGGGGCTGGTCCGGCACCGGCTGGCGCCGGACGCCAACCCGGCCCCGGCCCCGGCCCCGGCCGCAACGGCGACGGTCCCAGCCACGGGCGGGACGTCCGGCAGGCCCGGGATTTCGGGGATCTCGAGGACGGCCGTGATGGCGGCTGCGGCGGTGGTGGCGCTGACGGCCGGCGGCATGGCTGCCTACCACTACGCGCAGCCCACCTCCCAGCCAGAACGTGTCCCCGTCGCTGTGAACACCGACTCCCCGACGCCGTCGAGCAGCCCGCACGCCTCGACGAGCCCGAGGCCCTCGGAGTCCGAAACAACGGAGCAGGACCCGAACCAGGGCCTGACCCCGCCCCGGACGCAGGGGCCTTCCGAATCGCCGAGCCCGAGCCAGACGCCGACCGCCGGCCCCACGCCGAGCCCGACCCCGACGAGTGACGAGCCGACGCGGCCCGAACCCACCCAGGTCGCCATCCCGCTCGGCACGTACTCCCTGCGACTGGCCGGCGAGTCGGGCCGCTACCTCGGCCAGGAGGACGGGTACGCCGCCATCGAGGACGAGGACGCGGGGCAGGACGCCCGGTTCACCGTCGTCGACGGCCTGGCCGACCCCGCGTGCCACTCGCTCATGAACGCCGAGGGGGAGTACCTCCGCCACTACGGCATGCGCCTCGGACTGGACTATGACGACGGCAGCGACATCTTCCGCCTGGACGCCACGTTCTGCCCGCGCGCCGGCTCCAACGAGGGGACGGTGGCGCTGGAGTCGGTCAACTATCCGGGCCACTACCTGCACGCCCGCTCCGACGGTCAGGTCTGGATCGACCAGTCCGGGATCGCCGAGGACACCTCGTTCCACGTCGTCGCGCCCCTCGGCTGAGAAGCAGACAGCGAAGTCCGGCTGGAGTGCTAGCCCCACACCTCCGCGGCGGTCTCGACGAGCAGGCGCAGCTTGGCGACCTGCTGGTCGTAGGTCAGGTTGTTGCCCTCGACCGTGGAGGAGAAGCCGCACTGCGGGGAGATGCACAGCTGGTCGATGTCGACGTAGCGGGCAGCCTCCTCGATGCGGCGCTTGAGGTCGTCCTTGTCCTCCAGCGCGCCGCGCTTGGTGGTGACCAGGCCGAGGACCACCATCTTCCCCTTCGGCACGAAGCGCAGCGGTTCGAAGCCGCCGGAGCGGGCGTCGTCGTACTCGAGGAAGAAGCCATCCACGTCGAGCTGGGAGAAGAGCGCTTCGGCGACGAAGTCGTACCCGCCCTCGGCGGCCCAGGAGGAGCGGAAGTTGCCGCGGCACATGTGGGTGGTGACGGTCATGGACTCCGGGCGCCCGGCGAGCGCCGCGTTGATCTGCTTGATGTAGCGCTCGTGCTGGTGCTCGGCGTTGCCGCCCTGCTCCGCGACCATCCCCCGCTGCCGCGGGTCGTTGAGGTACGCGAGGCTGGTGTCGTCGAACTGCAGGTAGCTGCAGCCCTGTTCGGCGAGGCGGCGGACCTGCTCGGCGTAGGCGGCGCTCAGGTCGTGCCAGAAGGGCTCGAGGTCCGGGTACACCTCGGAGTCGATCGCGGCCCGCCCGCCGCGGTAGTGGACCATGCTCGGCGACGGGACGGTGAGCTTGGGCGTCACGGAGGTGACGGTGGACTGCAGGAAGCGGAACGCGTCGGCGAAGATCGTCTCCCGCAGCGAGATCCGGTCGTGGACGCGCAGGGCCGCAGACTCGAACTCCAGCTCGCCGTCCTCGTTGTAGAAGTGGACGGCGAGCTTCTCGTCGGTGCGGCGGACGCCGCCGAGCTGGTAGATGAAGTCCATGTGCCAGGAGGTCCGCCGGAACTCACCGTCGGTCGCCGACCGCAGCCCGACGTCCTCCTGCATGCGGACCACATCACGGATGGCCTCGTCCTCGACCTCGCGCAACTGCTCGGCGGAGGTACCCCCTTTGGCGTGCTCCTCGCGCGCCCGCAGCAGGCGCGGCGGCCTGAGCAGACTGCCGACGTGATCGGCCCGGAACGGTGGGACGGTGCGGGCGGCCACTGGGCTCTCCCTTCGTCGCTGCTGTTCCCACACCGGTACACCCGGTGCAGGTATCCGGCAAGAGCCGGAGTTGAGGTCCCCGTGATGGTCACCTGGTGTCGTCGGCCAGCGCGCGCTGTGCGGTGGCGAAGGCCTTGTTCGCCGCGGGGACTCCGCAGTAGACGCTGGTCTGGAGGAGGACGGCGGCGATCTCCTCGGCGGTGAGGCCGTTGCGGCGGGCGGCGTGGATGTGCAGCGCCAGCTCGTCCCAGTGGCCGTGGGCCACCAGCGCGGTGAGGGTGATCATGCTGCGTTCGCGGTGGCTGAGGGTGGGGTCGGACCAGATCTCGCCCCAGGCGTAGCGGGTGATGAGGTTCTGGAAGCGTGCGGTGAACGGGGTGGTCTGTGCCTGGGCCCGGTCGACGTGGGCGTCGCCGAGGACGGCGCGGCGCATCGTCATGCCGCTGGCGCCGCCGGGTGAACCGAGGTGGCCGTGGAGGGCGGAGAGGACGGCCTCGGGCCGTTCGGCGGGGGCGAGATGGGAGGCGCCGGGCAACTCGATCAGGGTGGCGTCCGGGATGGCGTCGGCGAGGGCTCGGGCGTGGGCCGGCGGGGTGACGGGGTCGGCGCGGCCGGCGACGACGAGGGTGGGGGCGGTGATCGCCGACAGGGCGTCCCGCAGGTCGTACGTGGCGAGGGCGTCGCAGCAGGCCGCGTACGCCTCGGGCTCGGCGGCGCGCAGGTCGGCCAGCAGGCCGGGGTGGGTGAAGCCGGGGGTGAACCACCGGGCGGCGGCCGTGTCGGCGACCGGGGCGGTGCCCTCGTGGCGGACCAGGGCGGCGCGCTCGCGCCAGTGGTCGGCGTCGGGGAAGCGGGCCGAGGACGACAGGATGGCGAGGCGTTCGACGCGCTCGGGGTGATGGGCCGCCAGGTGCAGGCCGATGGCGCCGCCGAGGGAGACGCCGGCGTACGAGAAGCAATCGAGCCCGAGGTGGTCGGCGAGTTCCAGGACGCGGGTGGCCAGGTCGGCCACGGAGGCGCCGGGCGCGATGAGACGGGGGGACGAGTGACCGTGGCCGGGCAGGTCCCAGCGGATGACGCGCCAGGTGCTGGACAGTTCGGGAGCGATCCGGTCCCACAGGGCGGTGGAGGTGCCGAGGGAGTTGCCCAGCATCAGGGGCGGTGCGCAGGTGGGGCCTTCGGCGGTGTGGTGGAGCAGGAGGGGGGCGGGCATGGCGGGTCCTTCCGCGTCTCGGTGGTGTCTCGGCGGCGCGTCAGGTGCGCCGGAGCGCGCGGTCGGTCAGCGCGCCCGCCGCGCCGGTGCCGCGGTACGGGTCGAGGAGGCGGGCGAGGTCCAGGTCCAGGCCCACGAGCTCGGGCGAGTCGGCGAGGACGTCGGCCAGCGGGAGGCCGTGGTCGCGGGCCCGTTGCGCCGCCTCGGTCAGCAGTTCCCGGGCGCGGACCCGGCCCAGGCGGCCGGTCAGCGCGGCGGCCACCTGCTCGGCGGCGAGCGCGCCGCCCGTCAGGTGCAGGTGTGCGCGCATGGTGGGGGCGTCGACGCGGAGACCCGCGAGGAGGGCGGCGGCGTGGTGGGCGCCGGCGCCGGCCAGGCGGAGCAGGTCGCGCAGCGGCTCCCACTCGGCGTGCCAGGCGCCGGCCGGCCGCTCGTCCTCGGCGGCCAGGCTGCCGTAGAGGGAGGCGGCGAGGGCGGGGGCGCGACGCGCGGCGGCGGCGATGAGGGTGGCGTGGACCGGGTTGGCCTTGTGCGGCATCGCGGACGACTCCCCGCCGCCGGCCTCGGCCACCTCGGCGATCTCGGTGCGGGCGAGCACGAGGACGTCGGCGGCGATCTTGCCGTGGGCGCCGGCGGTGAAGGCCAGGGCGCCGGCGAGGTCGGCGATGGGGGTGCGCAGGGCGTGCCAGGGCAGCACGGGCTCGGCCAGCCCGAGTTCGGCGGCGAAGGCGGCCACCACCGGCAGGCCCGCTCCCGTCCCCGTTCCGGCATACGCGTCGAACGCGTCGAACGTGCTGAGGGTGCCGGCGGCGCCGCCGAGTTGGGCGGGCAGCGCGTCGCGCACGGCGGCGAGGCGGTCGCGGGCGTCGAGGAGGAGCCAGCGCCAGCCGGCCGCCTTGAGCCCGAACGTCGTGGGCACGGCGTGCTGCGTGAGGGTGCGGCCGGGCATGACGGTGTCGCGGTGGTCGGCGGCCAGCCGGGCCAGGGACGCCTCCGCGCCGGCCAGGTCGGCGAGGATGAGGGCCGTGGCGCGGTGGGCCACCAGCATGAGGGCGGTGTCCAGGATGTCCTGGCTGGTGGCGCCGCGGTGCACGTACGCGGCGGCTGCCGGGTCCCGTTCGGTGACGGCCGCGGTGAGGTCGGCCACCAGCGGGATGACGGGGTTGCCGCCGCTGCGGGCGCGCAGCGCGAGGTCCCGCGCGTCGAAGCGGGCGGTGTCCGCCGCGGCCGCGGTGACGGCGCGGGCCGCGGCGGCGGGGGCCTGGCCGCAGGCGGTGAGGGCGCGGGTGAGCGCCGCCTCGGCGTCGAGCAGGGCCCGCAGCACCGCCGCGTCCCCGGTGGCGGCCGCCACGGGCGTCCCCGCGTGGCCGGGGGCGAGGAGTCCGGTGTCGGCCGGCGGGACGGCGTCGGCGGTCACCGGAACTCCAGGAAGACGGTCTCGGACTCGCCCTGGAGGCGGATGTCCCAGCGGTAGTCGCCCTGCTGCCGCGGCGCGGCGATGAGCGTGGCGCGCCGCTGCGGCGGCAGGGCGGCCAGCAACGGGTCGCCGGTGTGCGCGGTGGCGTCCTCGGGGAGGTAGACGCGGGTGTGGAGGTGGTGGAGCAGGCCGCGGGCGAAGACGCAGACGCTGAGGTAGGGGGCGGACTGGCCGCGGGCGCCAGGCCTGAGAGTGTGGGCGGCCCACCGGCCCTCGCGGTCGGTGGCGACGCGGCCGAAGCCGGTGAAGTCCACGCGATGGCGGCCCAGGAAGCCTCCGGTGGTCTCGTCGCGGCGCAGCGAGCCGGTCGTGGTGGGGATGCGGCCGGCCGGGTCCGGACCCCAGACCTCCAGCAGCGCGTCGGGGACGGGCGCGCCGTGGCCGTCGTAGACGCGTCCGTGGACGGTGACGGCGTCGGGGTGGCCGGCGGGGGCGATGTCGGGGCCGCCGGGGAAGGGCAGCGCGTGACCGTAGAAGGGTCCGACGGTCTGCGAGGGCGTCGGGGGCAGGTGCGCCGCCCGGTCGCTGGTGGTCATCGTGCGAGTCATCGGACGAGTCATCGGGCGTGCTCCTGTTCGGTCCAGGTGGCGGTGGGGCCGTCGAGGACGATGTCCCAGCGGTAGCCCAGGCTCCACTCGGGTCGCGAGAGGGCGTGGTCGTAGCTGGCTGTCATGCGTTGCCGGGCGGCGGGGTCGGTGACGGACTGGACGATCGGGTCGTGGGCCAGGAGCGGGTCGCCCGGGAAGTACATCTGTGTCACCAGGCGCTGGGTGAAGGCGGTGCCGAAGACGGAGAAGTGGATGTGGGCCGGGCGCCAGGCGTTCTCGTGGTTGCGCCACGGATAGGCGCCGGGCCGGATGGTGGTGAAACGCCAGCGGCCGGCGTCGTCGCTGAGGGTGCGGCCGACGCCGGTGAAGTTCGCGTCGAGCGGCGCGGGGTGCTGGTCGAGCTGGTGGGCGTAGCGGCCGGCGGCGTTGGCCTGCCATATCTCGACGAGCTGGCCGCGCACCGGGCGGCCGTGGCGGTCCAGCAGCCGGCCCTCGACGGTGATCCGCTCGCCGAACGGCGCGCCGGGGTGCTGGATGGTCAGGTCGTTGTCGTGCTCGGTGACGTCGCTGTCGCCGAAGGCCGGGGAGGTCAGCTCCACGGCCTCCGGGTCGCGCGCGGCCGCGATGGAGACGAGGGGCTGTCGGGGGTGGCGTGCCGCGGTCGAGCGGTACGGGGCGTAGCCGCGGTCGGGATGGTGCGCGGGCATGGCGGTGCTCTCGCGGCTCTTCTCACGCGCTGCGGCCATCTCACGGTCGATGTCGTGCTGGGTGAGTGCCAAGGGGTCGGCTCCTCTCGTTCGGCCGTCGTTGGGTTTCCGTCAGCGTTCGAGGACAAGGGCGAGCCCCTGGCCGACGCCGACGCAGAGGGCGGCCACGCCGGTGCCGGAGCCCGCGGCTGCCAGCTGGTGGGCGACGGTGCCGGCGAGCCGGGCACCGGAGGCGCCGAGGGGGTGGCCGAGGGCGAGTGCGCCGCCGAGGGGGTTGAGCACCGCGGGGTCGAGCGCGGGCCACTCGGCGAGGCAGCCGAGGACCTGCGCGGCGAAGGCCTCGTTCAGCTCCAGCGTGGTCAGGTCGGCGAAGGCGCGGCCCGCCCGCCGCAGGGCGCGGGGGACGGCCGTGACGGGGCCGAGGCCGTAGTACTGCGGCTCGACGGCGGTGACGGCGGAGGCGGAGACGCGGGCCAGCGGCTCGCGGCCGATCTCGGCCAGGCCGGCCTCGTCGGCCAGCAGCAGCGCCGCCGCGCCGTCGTTGAGGGGGGAGGCGTTGCCGGCGGTGACCGTGCCGCCGTCGGTGCGGAAGCTGGGCTTCAGCCGTGCCAGGGCGGTCAGCGAGGTGTCGCGGCGCACGCACTCGTCGCGGTCGGCGATGGCCGGACTCCCGTCGCCCTGTGGGAGGGGCACGGGAGCGAGTTCGGCGTCGAACCGGCCGCGGTCGTGCGCCGCCGCCGCCTTGTGGTGGGAGGCCAGCGCGTACGCGTCCTGCTGCTCGCGGCTGATCGCGTGCTTGTCCGCGATCAGCTCGGCGCCCTCGCCGAGGGGGACGGTCCACCGCGGCTTCATCCTGGGGTTGACCAGGCGCCAGCCGAGGGTGGTGGAGTACAGCCGCGCGTCGTGGGCGGGGAAGGCGCGCTCGGGCTTGGGCAGCACGTACGGGGCGCGGCTCATGGACTCGACGCCGCCGGCCAGGGCGACGGACGCGTCGCCCAGGGCGATGGCGCGGGCGGCCTGGATGACGGCTTCGAGGCCGGAGGCGCACAGCCGGTTGACGGTGACGCCTGGCACGGTGGCCGGCAGGTCCGCGAGCAGGGCTGCCATGCGGGCCACGTTGCGGTTCTCCTCGCCGGCTCCGTTGGCGTTCCCCAGATAGACGTCGCCGATCCGGTCGGGGTCGAGACGAGGGTTGCGGTCCAGCAGGGCGCGGAGCACGTGGGCGGCGAGGTCGTCGGGGCGGACGGCCGCGAGGGCGCCGCCGAACCGGCCGAACGGGGTGCGCACGGCGTCGACGACGTACACCTTGCGGACACCCCGGGCGCTCATGCCCCGCTCCTGCCCGTGCTCCTGTCCGTACTCCTGTCGGTGAGTCCTGCCGCGACGCGGAGCGTGGCGCCGGTCCGGGCTGTGGCCTCGGCGACGCTGACGCCGGGGGCGAGTTCGACGAGCAGCAGCCCGTCGCCGGTGACGTCCAGGACGCCGAGGTCGGTGATGATCCGGTCCACGCAGGCGCGGCCGGTCAGCGGCAGGCCGCACTCCTGGACGAGCTTGGGCTCGCCGTCGCTGGTGGTGTGGGTCATGGTCACGAGGACGCGGCGGGCGCCGTGGACGAGGTCCATGGCCCCGCCGATGCCGGTGACGAGCCGGCCGGGCACCGCCCAGTTCGCCAGGTCGCCGGCGGCGGAGACCTGCATGGCGCCGAGCACCGCGGTGTCGATGTGCCCGCCGCGGATCATGCCGAAGGACAGCGCCGAGTCGAAGAACGCCGCCCCGGGCAGGACGGAGACGGTCTCCTTGCCGGCGTTGATCAGGTCCGGGTCGAGCTCGTCCTCGGTCGGGTAGGGCCCGGTGCCGAGGATGCCGTTCTCCGAGTGCAGCACCACGGTGACCCCGGCCGGGAGGTGGTCGGGGATGAGGGTGGGGAGGCCGATGCCGAGGTTGACGTACTCGCCGTCGCGGAGCTCGCGTGCGGCGCGGGCGGCCATCTGCCGGCGGGTCCAGGGCATCAGGTCCGCGCCTCCCCGGTGGCCGTAACAGGGGACGGGGGGCGCACGGTGCGGATCTCGATCTTCTTGTCGGACGCCTCGCGCGGGGTGAGCGCCACGACGCGCTGGACGAACACGCCCGGCAGGTGCACGTGGTCGGGGTCGATCGCGCCGGGCTCGACCAGCTCCTCCACCTCGGCGATGGTGACGCGGCCGGCCATGGCGGCCAACGGGTTGAAGTTGCGGGCGGACTTGGCGAAGACGAGGTTGCCGTGGCGGTCACCGCGCGCGGCCCGCACCAGGGCGAAGTCGCAGCGGATGCCGCGCTCCAGCACGTACTCCACGCCGTCGAACGCGCGCACCTCCTTGGGGGGCGATGCCACCGCCACGCCGCCGCTGCCGTCGTGGCGCCAGGGCAGGCCGCCCTCGGCGACCTGGGTGCCGACGCCCGCCGGGGTGTAGAACGCCGGGATGCCGACGCCGCCGGCGCGCAGCCGCTCCGCGAGAGTGCCCTGCGGGATCAGCTCCAGCTCCACCTCGCCGGCCAGGTACTGGCGGCGGAACTCGTGGTTGTTGCCGAGGAAGCTGCCGGTGACGCGGGCGATGCGGCCGGCGGCCAGGAGGACGGCGAGGCCGGAGTCCATCGCGCCGCAGTTGTTGGAGACGACGTGCAGATCGGTGGCCCCGCCCTCGAACACGGCCTGGACCAGGGCGTTCGGCACCCCGCTGAGCCCGAAGCCGCCGACGGCCAGCGAGGCGCCGTCCCCGATGTCGGCCACCGCCGCGGCGGCCGACTCCACCGTCTTGTCCATCGGCGCGCTCACGCCCCTCCCCCGCCCGCGTCGCCACCCACCGGGAGCCCCGCGTAGTTCGCCGCCAGTTCGGCGGCCGCGTGGGGCGAGGTGGCCAGGCGCTCCAGTTGGGACAGCTGCAGGCGGGTGTCGAACTCCGACTGGTCGGGGCTGAGGTGCAGCATCGAGGTCATGAGGTTCGAGAAGTGCTCCGCGCGCCAGACGCGGCGCAGGCAGGTGTCGGAGTAGGCGTCCAGCAGCTCGGTGGAGCCGGTGGCACCGAGATGGGCGAAGGCCCGGCCGAGCACCATCGCGTCCGCCGCCGCGAGATTCAGCCCCTTGGCGCCGGTCGGCGGCACGATGTGGGCGGCGTCGCCGGCCAGGAAGATCCGGCCGTGGGCCATCGGCTCGGTGACCGAACTCCGCATCGGCAGCACCGCCTTGGAGGTGATCGGGCCACGGTGCAGCCGCCGGCCGCCGCGGGTCGCGAGGCGGGCGTCGAGCTCGTTCCAGACGCGCTCGTCGGACCACTGCTCGGGGTCGGTGCCGTTGGGCACCTGGAGGTAGAGCCGGCTCACGTGCGCGGAGCGCATGCTGGCCAGCGCGAAGCCCCGCTCGGAATGCGCGTAGATCAGCTCCTCGTACGCCGGCGGGGCGTCGGCCAGGATGCCGAACCAGGAGTACGGGTGGCCGCGCTCGTAGGTCCGCAGCACCCCCTCGGGCATCCCGTGCCGGGTCACGCCGTGGTAGCCGTCGCACCCCACGACCCAGTCGCAGACCAGGGTGTGCTCGCGGCCGGCGTGCGCGTACCGGATCAGCGGGCGGTCGCCGTCGTTGCCCTCGACCGCCAGCGCCCGCGCCTCGAACAGCAGGGGCGGCCCCTCCTTCTGCTGGAGAGCGATGAGGTCCTTGACCAGCTCGGTCTGGGCGTAGAGCCACACCCGGCGGCCGCCGGTCAACGAGGGGAAGTCCAGGCGAAGGGAGCGGCGGGCGAAGCGCAGCTCGACGCCGTCGTGAGGGGTGCCCTCCCGCTCCAGGCGGTCGGCGGCGCCCGCCGAGCGCAACGCGTCGACCGTGCTCTGCTCCAGGATGCCGGCGCGCTGGCGCCGCTCGACGTAGGTCCGGTCGCGCCTCTCCAGGATCACACAGTCGATGCCGGTGAGGTGCAGCAGCCGGGCCAGGAGCAGCCCGGCCGGCCCGGCACCGACGATGCCCACGCGCGTGCGTGTGGGATGTCCCATGCCACCACTCACCCTCTGCGTTCGTCTAGTGAATTAAAGTTCACATCACACTCGGCAGTTTCACCTCTTGTGTGCGCCGTGTCAACGGTGTCCGCCGACCCGGCGGTCAGGGCCGCTGGGCGAGCGCGCCAGGTAGCGTTGTTCGTCGCGGGCCGGTCTGCCGGGCCGGCGGTCAGGGGGAGTGGCCGATCTGCCGAAACGTGCCGACTCGACAGCCCGGAGGTCTTATGCCCTTGCCGCCCACGCGGGTCGTGGCGCCTGGCGAGCACGCGCCGGCCCCTGCCGAGGCCGTGGCGCCGTTGATGCGTGGCGCGCTGGTGCTGCGCGCGCTGACCGATGCCGACGGCGTGCTGAGCCTGCCCGGTCTGGAGCGCGCGACGGGGTTGGCCCGTTCCACCCTGGACCGGGTGACCGGCACGCTCGTCCGCATGGGGTATCTGCGCATGGACGGCCGGGATGTTCTGCTCGCCCCGCGGCTGATGGAGGTGGGGAACGCCTATCTGTCGGCGCTGCGCCTGCCGGACCTGCTGGGGCCGTATGCCCGCGAACTGGCCGACGAGCTGGCCGAGTCGGTCTCCTTGGCGGTGGCCGACGGCGACGGCATCCGGTTCATCCACCAGACCACGCGGCGCCGTGCGCTGTCGGTCAGCTTCCGCGTTGGGGACCTGCTCCCGGCCGAACGCGCCGCGCCCGGCCCGCTGATCGCCGCCGGCTGGGACGAGCGGGCGTGGGCGCGGTGGCGCGAGCGGCGGGCCGCTGATCCGCTGGGCCGCGGTTTTCCCGCCCTGCCGCCGGGCGACACCGCGCAGGGCATCGCGCAGGACATCGCGCAGGACATCGCGCAGGACGTGGAGCCGCTCGGGCCCACGGACGAGGAGTTCGCCGTGTGGGCGGAGCAGGCGCGCGAGCGGGGCTGGGCGCTGGACGACCAGCTCATCGAGCCGGGCCTGGTCGCGCTGTCGGTGCCCGTGCGGTATCCGGACGGCCGGCTCGCCTGCGTCGCCAGCCTCGTCAGCCACACCAGCCGGCACAGCGCCCAGGATCTGCGCGATCGGCTGCTGCCCCGGCTCCGGGACGCAGCCGTCGACATGGAGCGGCGGCTGTCCGAGCACGAGGGGGAATTCGCGCCCGCCGCGTCCCCGCCCGCGCCCACCGGGCTGGCGTCGTGGACCGCCGCCTCCAAGCAGGAACTGGGCCGCGGATTCGTCGAGTCGCTGGCCCGCGGCCTCACCGTGCTCACCGCCTTCGGCGAGAGCCGCGAGACGCTCACGCTCACCGCCGTCGCCCAGGCCACCGGCCTGCCCCGGGCAACGGCCCGCCGGGCCCTGATCACCCTCGAACACCTGGGCTACGTCACCGCCGACGCCGGCGTCTTCCGCCTCACGTCCCGCGTGCTGGCGCTCGGCTACCCGCCGCTGTCCGGGCTCACGCTGGCGCAGATCGCCACGCCCCACCTGGCGGCCCTCACCGAGCGTGTGCACGACTCGGCGTCCCTGGCGGTGCTCGACGGGGACGAGGTGCGCTACACCGCCCGGGTGCCGAGGAAGCGGATCATGAGCGTGGACATCACCCTCGGCACCCGCTTCCCGGCGTACGCCACCTCGATGGGCCGGGTGTTGCTCGCCGCCCTGCCGGTCGCCGACCGCGCGGCCCGCCTGGACCGCGCCGAGCCCAAGCCCCTCACCCCGTACACCGTCACCGACCGCGCCGCGCTGGAGGCGGCCCTGAACCGGGTCGCGGGCGAGGGCCACGCGCTGGTGGACCAGGAGCTGGAGGAGGGGCTGCGGTCCATCGCGGTTCCCGTCGTCGGCCGGGACGGTCGCGCGGTCGCCGCGGTCAACGTCGCCACGCACACCGCCCGCCACAGCGTCGAGCACTGCCTGGCACACGTCCTGCCCGAACTGCGCACCACGGCCGCGGCCATCGAGGCCGACCTCCACCTCGCCGACCGCTTCACCCACATCCCGACCGCCTGAGGTGCCTGGGCGCGGGGGCCCGGCCGCTTGGAGTGAAACTTTTTTCACTATCCGTCGTGCGCCTTCCGCGGCGGGTGTCACGCTGCTAGCTTGCGACCGGGTTGGGAGGTGTACTCACACCTCTGAGGAGTGCTCATGTCGTCGCCGCCGCGCTCCGAACTCCCCATCGTCCCAGGCCCCTGGTCTTCCCCACCGCTTCGACGGGAGCCGTATCCAGTCCGGCCCTCGCCCGGCGAACCATGCCTGCGACCGCGTCGGCGGAGCGTTTTCCACCCTCCTCAGAGCCCGAAGACGAAAAAAGGAGTCGAGTGATGTCAAGACGGAGATTCCTCCTCGGATCTGTCGTGGTCGCGGCGCTTCTCGTCGTGACCACGAGTGGCACGGCACTGAGCAGCAGCCCTGCCGGAGCCACCGCGCCCACCGCGCCCACCGCGCTCACGGCGCCCACGGATGTGGGCACCTCGCAGGCGAGCGCCGGATGTGGCCAGGCCCCCACGCTGGAGGACGGCACCCACACGATCCAGAGCGGCGGCCAGGATCGCACCTTCATCCTGGACGTTCCCGACAACTACGACAACAGCAACCCCTACCGGCTGGTCTTCGGACTCCACTGGTGGGGCGGCACCGCCGAGAACGTCGTCTCGGGGGGCTACTACGGCCTGCAGCCGCTGGCGGACAACAGCACCATCTTCGTCTCGCCCCAGGGCCTCGACAACGCCTGGGCCAACACCGGCGGCCAGGACGTGGTCTTCATCGACGACATCCTCGCGATGCTTGAGGCCGACCTCTGCGTCGACACCTCGCTCCGCTTCTCCCAGGGCTTCAGCTACGGCGGCGCCATGAGCATCGCACTGGCCTGCGCCCGGCCGGACGTTTTCCGCGCGATCGTGTCCCAGTCCTCCCCCGGACCGGTCAGCGGATGCGACGGCGGCACCGAGCCCGTCGCCTTCATGGGGGTGCACGGCATCAGCGACCAGTTCGGCAACACCCATGAGCAGCAGCGCGACATGTTCGTCACGAACAACGGCTGCACCCCCCAGACCCCGCCCACCGCGGCGCCCGGCAGCCTGACGCACATCACCACCGCCTACGAGGGGTGCATGGAGGGGTATCCGGTGGTGTGGGCCTCCTTCGACGGTGGTCACATCGCGTCTCCGCAGGATGGGGTCGCCGGTGACGGCGCCGACAGCTGGGCCCCGGACGAGTCGTGGGACTTCATCACGCAGTTCGAGTCCACGCTGTGACGGACGACGGTGACCGACACCGCTGATCCACAGCGGTGACCGACAACGACCAGGGGGTGGATCCTTCACCGGGATCCACCCCCGTGCCCACCAGGAGGACGGTCACTCGGGAACGGCGATGCGCAGGAGCAGCTCATGGAGCGTCCGGCGTTCGGGCGTGTCCAGCGGGGCCAGGAGTTCGTCCATGACGCGACGGGCGGCGGCGTCGCTGTCGCGGAGGAAGGCCCGGCCGGAGTCGGTGAGGACGACGACGCGGCCGCGGCGGTCCGCCGGGTCCGGCCGCCGCTCGGCCAGGCCCAGCCGTTCCAGGTCGTCGACGAGGCTGACGATCGCACTCGGGTCGTAGCCGAGGCGGGCACTCAGTTCGCGCTGGAGGGCGCCGGGGACGGTGGAGAGATAGCGCATCAGCGCGTAGTGGCGCAGGCGCAGGCCCGACTCCTGCAGCGTGGCGTTGAACATCTGTCCCGCGCGCTGGCCGAGCCGGTAGAGGAGATAGCCGGTGTCGGAGTGGAGCGACCGCATCCACGGCTCCGCGGTGTCGACGGCGGCAGCGTCGGGGGTGTGCTTCCCGGGAGTGGCGCCCGGTCGGGCGGGGCTGATGGCTGCCTCCAGCGGTGACGGCGGGTGGTGACTGACCGTCGTGACCAGTCGTGATCAGGATGACCCAGAAGCATCATTGCAGCAACTATTGACGACAACAATTATTGCTCTTACCTTCCATGGTGCTGCTCCGGTGCTGTGCCCGCGCCGTACCCCGGAGGTTCCCCCATGCGCTCTCGTCTCACCGTTGCCCTCCTTGCCGCCGCGCTGGCGCTCGCCGCCCCGGCCTGCGGCGGCAGTTCCTCGTCCGGCGATGACGGAACGATCAGAATCGGCATGATCACCGAGCTGACCGGCCCGTTCCAGTCGCTGGGCACGGAAGCCCGCAAGGCCGCCGACCTGGCGGTCGACCAGATCAACGCCGACGGCGGCATCGACGGCCGGCGGCTGCAGCTGATCGTCGAGGACGCCCAGGGCAAACCGGAGCAGTCCGTTCTGGCGTTCAACTCCTTCCAGGACCAGGGCGTGACGGCCGTGCTCGGGTCGTCCTCCTCGCTCGTGGCCAGTGGCACGCTCCCGTCGGTGGACCGGGCCGAGATCCCGTACATCTCCCTCACCGCGCACGACTCCCAGGTGACGGAGGATCATCCGTACGTCTTCGCGGTCCCGGCGCTCTCCTCGGACTACGCCGAGGCGCTGCTCCGCTACTACCAGGACCAGGGCGTCACCCGGCTCGCGGTCGCCTACGACACCGAGACCCAGTACCCGCTGGAGGGTCACGAGGCGATGCGGGATCTGGCCGCCGAGTACGGCATCGAGATCGTGGCCACCGAGGAGACCCAGTACGACGCCGACGACTTCAGCCAGATCTTCACCCACGTCGAGGACTCCGACGCCCAGGCGCTCGTGGTGTGGATGAGCGGCGCCGGCGCCGTCACGCTCGTCAGGCAGTACGCCGACTCGGGCCTCGACATCCCGATCGCCTTCACCGGCTCGCAGGCCAGCGAGCTGTGGCTCGACCCGGCCGGGAAGGCCGCCGAGGGCGCCGTCGTCCCCAGCGCCGTCGGCGTGATCGGCGACCACCTCCCCGAAGGGGAGCAGAAGCGGGCGATCGACGAGGTGTCGGTGCCCTTCGAGGAGGAGTACGGCTACCTGCCGCCGCAGTTCGCCATGGACGGCTACACGGGGGTCAGGGTGCTCGCCGCCGCCATCGAACAGGCCGGCAGCACCGACCCCGGGGACATCCGCGAGGCGCTGGAGAGCCTGACCCTGACCACCCCCAACGGCACCTTCCGCTACAGCGCCGAGGACCACTCCGGCCTGTCCGCGGACTACGTCTCGGTGAACACCGTGGTCGATGGCGCTCTCGTGCCGACCGACTGGTCCATGCGGCTGCTGGAGCGGCTGGACCGGCCGGAGGGGGAGGCCCCATGACCGAGCCGCTGCTCCGGGCGACCGGGCTGACCCGCGCGTTCGGCGGCGTCCATGCCGTGGACGGCGTGGACCTGGCCGTCGCGCCCGGCCGCACGCTGGGCGTCATCGGCCCCAACGGCGCCGGCAAGTCGACCCTCTTCCACCTGATCAGCGGCCAGCTGCCACCCGACGGAGGCGAGATCCACTTCGCGGGACGGCGCATCGACCGGCTGGCGCCCCACGCCCGGGCCCGGCTGGGCATCGCGATCGTCTTCCAGGGTGCCCGCGTCTTCCACGGCATGTCGGTCGTGGAGAACGCGATGGTCGGCGCCCATGCCGCCACCGGGGCCGGCTTCGCGGCGGCCGCGCTCCGGCTGCCGCGTCACCGCCGCGAGGAGCGCGCGATCGCCGAGCGCGCGCGCGAGGCCGTCCGCCGGGTCGGCCTGGCCGGGTGGGCGGACCGCCCCGCCGAACTGCTGCCGCTGGGGCAGCAGCGCGCCCTCCAGGTGGGCCGTGCCCTGTGCTCCAGGCCGCGGCTGCTCCTGCTGGACGAGCCCGCCTCCGGGCTGCGGGCCGCCGAACGCGAGCGGCTCGTCGAGCTGATCGACGAGCTCCGCGCCGAGGGAGTCACCATCATGCTCGTCGAACACGACGTCGGCCTCGTCGGCCGCGTCGCCGACCGGGTCACCGTCCTCGACCTCGGCCGCGTCATCGCCGAGGGCACGCCGGAGGAGATCCGCACCGACCCGGCGGTCGTCACCGCCTACCTGGGTCCGGGACCCACGCGGGAAGGCGCGGCCCCATGAGCGGCCGGGCCGCCCCGGACGCGCCGCCCGTGGTCGAGGTGCGCGACCTGGTGGTCCGGCACGGCGCCGCCACCGCCCTGGACGGCGTGTCGCTGCACGTCGCCCCGGGCGAGATGGTCGCCCTGGTCGGACCCAACGGGGCCGGGAAGTCTACCCTGGTCGACACCCTCTCCGGCATCCACACCCCCGCCTCCGGCACCGTCGAGGTGCGCGGCCGCCTCGGTCATGTGCCCGAGGGACGGCAGATGTTCGGCGACCTCACGGTCGACGACAACCTGCGCCTGGGTGCCTGGCGCGTCCCCGGGCGGGGGCGGGCGCGCCGCGCCGCCCGCGACACCTCGCGGATCTACGAGATCCTGCCCGGCCTGGCGCGGCTGCGCGGGACCCGGGCGGGCCGCCTGTCGGGCGGCGAGCAGCAGATGGTCGCCGTCGGCCGCGCCCTGATGAGCCGCCCCCAGGTCATCGCCATCGACGAGCTGTCCCTCGGCCTCGCGCCCCTCATCGTGACCAGCCTCACCGAGCACCTGACCCGCCTCAACCGGGAGCAGGGCACGGCCGTGCTGCTCATCGAGCAGCACGCCCGGCTCGCCCTGGAGCTGTGCGGCAGGGCCTACGTCCTGGAAGCGGGCCGGATCACCGCCGAGGGCAGCGGCGCCGAGCTGTCGGCCAGCGCCGAGGTGGCCACCGCGTACCTGGGTGGTGCGAAAGGCGTGACGCCGTGAGCGAGTTCCTCGTCTACCTCGTCACCGGTCTGGGCACCGGCTGCGGCATCGCGCTGGTGGGCAGCGGCCTGGTGCTCATCCATCGCGTCACCCGTGTGGTGAACTTCGCCCAGGGCACCTTCGCCGTCCTCGCCGCGTTCACCGCCATCTCGCTCCTCGACGCCGGGGTGCCGCACGGCGCGGCCGAGCTGCTCGGCATCGCCACCGCCGCCGCCGTGGGCCTGCTGACCGGCGTGATCGCCATCGGCCGCCCCGGCACCTCGCCGCAGGCCTCGCTCATCGTCACCCTCGGCCTGAGCGTGTTCGCCTACGCCGTGGAGGTGCTGATCTGGGGCGACGAGAGCCGCTCGGCCGATGGCCTGTCCGGCACCGTCACGCTCTTCGGCGCCCGCGTCCAGAACCACTACCTGCTCATCCTCGCCGTCGCGCTGGCGCTCTTCGCCGCCCTGGCCGTTCTCCTGGATCGCACCGACACCGGCAAGGCGCTGTCGGCCTGCTCCTCCAACCCCTACGCCGCCAGGGTCGTGGGCATCTCGGTCACCCGGATGGGACTGCTGGCCTTCGCCGTCGGCGGCGGCCTCGGCGGCCTGGCGGGGGTGCTGCTCATGCCCACGCGCGCGATGTCGTTCGACTCCGACGTCTCACTGATCATCAACGGCTTCGCGGCGGCGATCGTCGGCTCCCTGCACCACGTCGGCCGCACCCTGGTGGGCGCGCTGCTGCTCGGCGTTGTCCAGGCGATGGTTGCCGGCTACGGCTACGCCGCCTACCAGACGGTGGTCGCCCTGGGCCTGATCCTCGTCCTGCTGATGTGGCAGTCGACCCGCACTCCCGGCGTCCTGGCGGAGGCCGGGTGACGCCCGCCCCCAGCTCGCGTAGCAGAGAGGCAGCACGCATGAACACCGTTGGTCCGGGCCAGGAGCGGGCCGCCGCACCGCCTCCCAGCGGCGCGGCCCGCTCCCCCGCACGAGGTCACCGGGCCGGGCAGGGCAGGCGGCCGGTCCTCATCGCCGCAGCGGTGGCCGCCGCCACCCTGGCGCTCCCGCCCCAGCTGGACAGCAGCCAGCTGTCGGTGTACATCCTGCTCGGCCTGTCCGCGATGGTCGCCGTCGGGCTGACCCTGCTCATGGGCTACGCCGGGCAGGTGTCCATCGGCCAGGGGGCGTTCTACGCGATCGGGGCGTACGCCGCCGCGCTGCTCGGCACCCACGACGTGCCGCCCCTCCTCGCCCTGGCCGCCGCGCCCCTCGCGGCCGCCGCGTGCGCCGCCGTGATCGGCGGGCCGCTGCTGCGGCTGCGCGGCCACCAGCTGGCGTTCGCCACGATCGCCGTGCAGCTCATCCTGATCTCGCTGCTCGGCGAGTGGGAGTGGGCCGGCGGGTCGATCGGCGTGTCGGGCATCCCGCTGCTGTCCATCGGCGGCTTCGAGTTCGACGAGGACCTTCACTACGCCTACCTGACCTGGGCGGCCGTCGTCCTCGTCGTCCTGGCCGCCCACAACATCACGGCCTCCCGCGTCGGCCGCGCGCTGCGCGCGCTGGCCACGAGCGAGACCGCGGCGAGCGCCAGCGGCGTGCCCGTGACGGGCTACAAGGTGGCCGTCTTCACCCTGGCCGCCGCGTTCGCCGGACTCGCCGGCGGAATCTTCGCCTTCTACATCGGCTACATCGCCCCGCACTCCTTCCCCGTGCTGCTGTCCGTCGAGTACCTGGTCATGGTCGTCGTCGGGGGACTCGGCTCCCTGTGGGGCGCGCTGCTCGGCGCGGCCGCCATCACGCTGCTGGTGCAGGTGCTGGGCGACCTCGCCACGATGCCCGGCATGCCCGCGACCGCGCCGGTCATCTTCAGCTACGCGGTCTACGCCACGCTGCTCATCCTCGTCGTGCTGTTCCTGCCCCGTGGGCTCGTGTCCGTGCCGTCGCGGGCGACGCGTCTGCTGCGGGGCGGGCGGACCTAAGGAGTTGTCGCCGTGTCCCATCCCCCCAGTGATTCTTCCCCTGCTTCCGCTGGTTCCTCTGGTTCCGCTGCTTCCGCTGGTTCCTCCGCCGCCATCGATCTCGCCGGACGGGTGGCCGTGGTCACCGGCGGCGGCCGGGGCCTCGGCCGCGCCTACGCCGAGGCGCTCGCCGCGGCCGGCGCGTCCGTCGTCGTCAACGACGTGGACCGGGACACCGCCGCTGAGACCGCCGCGGCCATCGCCGAGAAGGGCGGCAGGGCCGTGGCCGAACCGGCCGCCGTCGGCACCGCCGAGGCGGCCGAGCGCCTGGTGGCCCGCGCCGTCGCGGAGTTCGGCCGGCTGGACGTTCTCGTCGCCAACGCCGGCGTGCTGCGCGACCGGGTGCTGTGGAAGATGACCGACGACGACTTCGACACCGTCATCGCGGTCCACCTCAAGGGGACCTTCACCTGCGCCCGCGCCGCCGCCATCCGCATGCGCGAGCAGGGCGAGGGCGGCACCATCATCCTGGTCGGATCCCCGGCCGGGCAGCGCGGCAATTTCGGCCAGACCAACTACGCCGCCGCCAAGGCCGGCATCGCCGCCATGGCCCGCACCTGGTCCATGGAACTGGCCCGCGCCCGCATCACCGTCAACGCCGTCATCCCGGTCGCCGCGACCGCCATGACCGACACCATCCCGGTCTTCGCCCCGTACATCGAGGCGATGCGCAACGGCGAGCCGCTGCCGGCCTTCCTGCGGGCGGGCGAGGGCTTCGGCACCGTCGAGGACTGCGCCGCCCTCATCCCGTTCCTCGCCTCCGACGCCGCGCGCGACGTCACGGGCCAGTGCATCGGCATCGGCGGAGACAAGCTCACGCTGTGGTCGCATCCGCAGGAGATTTCGACCGCCTTCGCGCACGGCGGCTGGACGCCGGAGGCGATCGCCGATGCCTGGCACACCTCCGTCGGCGCCGAGCCGCAGAGCGTCGGCATACCCGCGCCCAGGGCCCCGGAGGCACGGTGACGAGCACCCCTCGCCTCGACGACCTGGTCGCCATCGACGTCCACACCCACGCCGAGGTCTCGACGACGACCGGACGCACCTCGCTCGACGAGAAACTGCACGCGGCCTCCTCGGCCTACTTCGGGGTGACGGACCGGCACCGGCCGACACTGGAGGAGATCGCCTCCTACTACCGCGAGCGCCGGATGGCCGCCGTCGTCTTCACCGTGGACGCCGAGCACGCCACCGGCACCGAGCCGGTGCCCAACGAGGAGGTCGCCGAGGCCGCCGCCGCCAACCCCGACGTCCTGATCCCCTTCGCGTCCGTCGACCCCTTCCGCGGCAGGGCGGGCGTGAAGCGGGCCCGGCGCCTGGTCGCGGAGTACGGGGTCAGGGGATTCAAGTTCCACCCCAGCCTTCAGGGCTTCTTCCCCAACGACCGGGCGGTGGCCTACGAGCTGTACGAGGTGATCGAGGAGACCGGCACCATCGCCCTGTTCCACACCGGCCAGACCGGTATCGGCGCCGGCGTGCCCGGCGGCGCCGGCATCCGCCTGAAGTACTCCAACCCCCTGTGCGTCGACGACGTCGCCGCCGACTTCCCCGACCTGAAGATCATCCTGGCGCACCCGTCCTTCCCCTGGCAGGACGAGGCCCTGGCGGTCGCGACCCACAAGCCGGGCGTGCACATCGACCTGTCGGGCTGGTCACCGAAGTACTTCCCGCCGCAGCTCGTGCGCTACGCCAACTCGCTGCTCAAGGACAAGGTCCTCTTCGGCTCCGACTATCCCGTCCTGACCCCCGACCGCTGGCTGGCCGACTTCGCGGAGCTCGACATCAAGGACGACGTCAGACCACGCATCCTCAAGGACAACGCCGCCCGGCTCCTCGGTCTCACCCGCTAGCTCACCCATCAGCCCACTCGCAAGGGAGGTGTCACCGATGCGCAACGAGGGACTGGGATCCTGGCCGGCGCGCCGCGCCCGCATGTCCCCTCGCCGCACCGCGCTCGTCCACGCCGACCGGCAGATCAGCTACGCCGAGCTGCACGAGCGCACCAACCGGCTCGCCCACGCCCTGCGCGACCTCGGCGTGGGCCACGGCGACCGCGTCGCCTATCTCGGGCCCAACCACCCCTCGTTTCTGGAGACGCTCTTCGCCACGAGCGCGCTGGCCGCGGTGTTCGTCCCGCTCAACACCCGCCTGGCCGCCCCCGAGATCGCCTACCAGCTGCGAGACTCCGGCGCCACGGCCCTGGTGTACGCGCCGTCTCACGCCACGCTCGTGGACGAACTGCGCGGCACCGGCACCGATGTGCGGACGTACCTGGGCGTTGGTTCCGCGTACGAGAGTCTGCTGGCCACGGCGTCCGCCGAGCCGATCGACGAGTGGGTGAAGCGGGACGACACCTGCCTGATCATGTACACCTCGGGCACCACGGGCTCGCCCAAGGGCGCCATGCTCACGCACGGCAACCTGACGTGGAACGCCATCAACGTCCTCATCGACCTCGACCTCGCCGCCGACGAACGGGCTCTGGCCGCCGCGCCCCTGTTCCACTGCGCGGGGCTGAACATGCTCGCCCTGCCCGTCCTGCTCAAGGGCGGCACGTGCTTCCTGGTCGAGTCCTTCGATCCCGGCGTTGTGCTGAACCTGATCGAGCAGCACCGCATGACGCTCCTGTTCGGTGTGCCCACCATGTATGACCTGATGGCCCGCCACGCCCGCTGGGCCCAGGCCGACCTGTCCTCGCTGCGCACGCTGACCTGCGGCGGCTCGTTCGTCCCCGCCGCTCTCATCGCCGCCTACCGGGAGCGAGGGCTGGCCCTCCAACAGGGCTACGGGATGACCGAGGCCGCGCCCGGCGCGCTCCTCCTCGACCGCGAGCACGCCGTCGCCAAGGCCGGCTCGGCGGGCGTCCCTCACTTCTTCACCGAGATACGGGTCGTCCGGCCCGACCTCACCCCGGTCAGTACCGGTGAGACGGGCGAGGTCCTGATCAGCGGCCCCAACGTGATGACCGGATACTGGCGGCAACCCGACGCGTCCGCGGCCTGCTTCGCCGACGGCAGCTGGTTCCGCAGCGGCGACGCCGCCCGCGTCGACGACGACGGCTACGTCTACATCGTCGACCGCATCAAGGACGTGATCATCTCGGGCGGCGAGAACGTCTACCCCGCGGAGATCGAGAACCTGCTGCTGACCCACGCCGACATCGTCGACTGCGTCGTGATCGGCACGTCCGACGACACCTGGGGAGAGGTGCCTCGCGCGGTCGTTGTCCCCCGCGAGGGCGTGGACCTCGACCCGGCCGCCGTGCTCGCCTCGCTGGCCGGGCGCCTGGCCAGGTACAAGATCCCCAAGTCGGTCATCATCGTCGACGAGCTGCCGCGCACCGCCAGCGGCAAGCTCCTCAAGCCCCGTGTCCGTGAGCTGTACGGCACGCGCTGACCACCAAGGAGGACCTGAAATGGGCGTCACCGTCAACGGCCTGGACGAACTGAAGGAGCTCGCCGGGCGTTCCCTGGGCGTCAGCGAGTGGATCGAGATCACCCAGCGGCGGATCGACACCTTCGCCGACGCCACCGGCGACCACCAGTGGATTCACACCGACCCGGACCGGGCCAGGCGCGGCCCCTTCGGCGCCCCCGTCGCCCACGGCTTCCTCACCCTGTCCCTCTTCATCCCCCTCTTCACCGAACTGCTGGACGTCAAGGGCGTGACCAGCAAGGTCAACTACGGCCTCAACCGGGTCCGCTTCCCCTCGCCCGTGCCGGTCGGCTCCCGCCTCCGGCTGGCCGCCGTTCTCGCGTCCGCCGAGGACGTACCCGGCGGCGTCCAGATCGTCGTCGACGGGACGATCCAGATGGAGGGAAGCGACAAGCCGGCCGCCGCGCTGCAGAGCATCACCCGCCTCTACGCCTGACGCCCGCCCACCGCGTCCCCGGAGATGTACGATTCCGCCGACCGGACCGGGGCACACCGTGGGAGGGCAGTGGACGCGCCAGACGATGGCAACGGGCACGTCCCGCGTCCCGAGACGCTCCTGCTCGCCCTCGTGGGCGATCAGGTGCTCGGCCATGACGTGGCCGTGTCGACCGGCAGCCTCATCGCGGTGCTGAACCGGCTGGGCGTCGGCGAGCACGCCACGCGCGCCACGGTGGCCCGCATGGCGCGGCGCGACCTTCTGCGGTCGGTACGCCGGGGCCGTGAGGTGTTCCTCGGGCTGACGCCGCGCGCGGTCGAGGTGCTGCGCGACGGCCAGCGCAGGCTGGAGGCCGATGTCGTCGACCGGGACTGGGACGGCCGCTGGACGCTGCTGGCGTTCTCGGTGCCGGAGACGCGGCGCGCGGACCGCCACGCGCTGCGGACCCGGCTGGGCTGGGAGGGCTTCGCGCCGCTGCGCAGCGGAGTGTGGGTCTCGCCGTGGGACACCGACGTCTCGCCCGCTCTGGCCGAGCTCGACCTGCTCGACCACGCCGAGGTTTTCCGGGCCGAGGCGGCGCTGTGGACCGATCCCGCGCGGATCGCCCGGGAGGCGTGGGACCTGCCCACGATCGCCGAGGGCTACCGGCGTTTCCTCGACCGCTGGTCCGACAACGCCTTCCGCGACCTCGACGAGCTGTCGCGGCGCACTCTGCTGACCGCCGAGTGGCTGCTGCTGATCCGTCAGGACCCGCGGCTGCCGCTCGCTCTGCTGCCGCCGGAGTGGCCGGGGCTGCGGGCACAGGAGCTGTTCCGCGCCCTGCAGTCGCAGCTGGTCGGCACCGCGGACGAGCTGGCCGCGGCGTGGCTTGCGACCATCCCGGACCCTTGAGGCACGGCACCCTTCGGCCAATGCTGGACAGCTCATAGACGGTCGTCGGAGATACGTCTAACGTTCTCCTGGGGGCTGCATCTCACAGGAGGCAGCATGACTCGCTTGAGAGCCGCACTCGCCGCCATTGCCAGCGGCCTGCTGATCACCCTCGCCGGCTTCGCTCTCCCGACATCGGCATCCGCCGCCGAACTCGTCGAGGTGACCGACTTCGGCGACAATCCCGGCAATCTGCAAATGCACGTGTACGTTCCGGATTCCGCTCCCGCCAGCCCGGCGATCGTCGTCGCCATGCACGGCTGCGGTGGCAACGGCCCGGGCTTCGCCGGGTCCAGCGAGTTCAACGGGCTGGCCGACCAGCACGGCTTCATCGTCATCTACCCGACCGCGACGAAGCAGACGGCGATGGGCAACTGCTTCGACGTGTGGTCACCGGAGTCCAAGACCCACGGCGGCGGCAGCGATCCCGCGTCGATCGTCTCGATGGTCACCTACGCCGAGCAGCAGTACGGCGGCGACCCCGAGCGGGTCTTCGCCACGGGCAGTTCGTCCGGCGGCATGGAGACCCAGGCCCTGCTCGCCGTCTACCCGGACGTGTTCAAGGCCGGGGCGTCGTTCATGGGGGTTCCGTTCACCTGCTTCGCGAACGAGGCCGACTTCCCGCCGCAGACCAGCCAGTGCGTGAACGGCAGCATGGACAAGACCCCGCAGGAGTGGGGTGACGCCGTCCGCGGGGCGTACCCGGAGTACACCGGGCCCCGCCCCCGGGTCCAGCTGTGGCACGGCACCGCGGATCCCCTCGTGCCGTACCAGCTCCAGCAGGAAGCGGTCGAGCAGTGGACCGACGTGGCCGAGCTGAGCCAGACCCCGACCTCGTCGGACCAGCCGCAGCCCGGCTGGATGCGCGACCAGTTCGCCGACTCCGGCGGCACCGTGCAGGTCGAGGCCATCAGCGTCGAGGGCGCCGGCCACAGCCTGCCCATGAGCGGCATGGCCGCCGCGGCCATAGCGTTCTTCGGCATCGACGGCGCCTGACCCGGCCCCGGGGCGGCGGGCCAACACCCACCGGACCGCCGCCCCGGGGCACGAGCCGTCACGCGGCGGGCGGTCCGACGGAGTCGCGGACACGCACCCGGCATGGGAACCCGGTGCAGGCGGGTCGACCCGCCAGAAACAATGGCTGGTCGGCCTACCGGGAGTGTACGGCGGCCTCCAATGCCTCGTGGACGGTCTTCGCGGGGTGGCCGATGGTGGCTTCCAGCGTGGGGTTGGTGGTGTTGAACTCGCCATTGCGGGATGCGGCGAACATCCTCAAGGAGAACTCCGCGGCCGGCCGCGGCATCCCGCCGGCGACTGCTGCGGATGTCCACTCGTTGTCGTCCATGACGACTCGGGTGATGGTCCGGCCGGTGATGCGGCTGAGGATGTCGGCAACGTCGGCGAAGTCCAGCGCGTGGGGGGCTGTCAGCGGCGGCGTGATCCCCTCGAGTGCTCCGTCTTCGGTCAGGGCGGAGGCCGCGGCTTCTGCCAGGTCCTCGTGTGCCGTCCAGGACACCGGGCCGTCCTGCGGCACGGCGAGCGTGCCGGTCTCCAGTGCCGCGCCGATGTAGTAGCCCAGGGTCGAGGCATAGAACCCGTTGCGAAGGGCGGTGAAGGGGACTCCTTGCTGCTTGAGGTGCTCCTCGGTGGCCGCGTGGACCTTCTGCGGAGGGAAGAGCGACGTGGGAGAGGCGGCCTGGTGGCTGGTGTACACGATGCGTCGGGCGCCCGCTTCCCGTGCCGCGTCGATGGCCGCGCTGTTGGCGGTCAGCGCGCCGCCGCCTCGGATGGCCGCGGAGACGACCAGGACGCGCTCGGCACCCTCGAAGGCGTGCTTGAGACTGCCGGGTTCGGTGAAGTCCCCCGCCCGGACTCGGACGCCGCGCTCGGCGAGGTCGGCGGCCTTGCCCACGTCGCGCACGCTGACACCGATCCTGCCGGCCGGTACCCGCTCCAGCAGGCGGTTGACGATCAGCGCCCCGAGGCGGCCGGTGGCTCCCGTGACAATCAGCATCGGTGGCTCCAGTCTGATGATGTTTCCAACGGAACTGAAGTAATGGTATCACTGATAATTCCATTGGTTGCGCCCGTGTGAGATCATCCGGAGACTGGGCGGCTGGACCGTATCTTCACACAGGCCACCCGTGCGGAGAGGTGGCAATATCATCGATAACATCACCTGTCACGCATGGGCGATACCATCGTCTTCATGGCACCGAACACGCAGCGGCGAGACATCACCCGGGACCGCATCGTGAAGGCTGCGGCCGCCCTGCTGCGCGACCAGGGTCCGGCCGCGGTGACCACGCGCCGCGTGGCTCACGAGGCCGGGCTGCAGCCTCCTGCTCTCTACCGCTTCTTCCAGGACAAGGACGACCTGCTGGATGCCGCCGCGGAGCATGTCTTCGCCGAACATGTGGCGAGCAAGCAGACCACCGCGCCCTCGGACGACCCTGTGGAAGACCTCCGCGCCGGATGGAACACGCAGATCAGCTTCGGCCTGGCCAACCCGTACGTCTACGGCCTGCTGCTCGACCCGGCCCGCGCACGCGACACCCCGGCACAGGTCAAGGGTGTGCAGATCCTTGCCGAGCGGGTGCACAGAATCGCCGCCGCCGGGCGGCTTCGGGTGAGCGAGGAACGCGCCGTCAACCTCATCCGCGCAGCGGGGGCCGGAACCGTCCACACCCTGCTGACCCTGCCACCAGAGCGAAGCGACCCGCACCTGGCCGACGCCGCCTTCGACGCGATCGCTCGCGCCATCCTCGCAGATGAGCCCGCTGTCCCCACCCAGGACCCGGCAGCCGTCGTTGCGGCCTTCCGCACCCTCCTGCCGAAACTGACCAGCCTCAGCAAAGCTGAGGCCGCACTTCTCGACGAGTGGCTGCAACGCTGATCCACCACCGCGCTACGGCCCTGGCCACGATGGCAAGGTATTCGACCACCACTTCTGGAAACCAGACCGAGGCACGCACACTGTCCCGTGCCCGGACCTCCGAAAGCGCCTCGTGAGTGTTGCTGTGACCGGAGGCCCTCACGCGGCAAGAGCGGGTCTGCCGCCCCAGCGGATTCCCCTCTCACTGCGGATGTCGGCGCGTTCGCGTCGTTGAACGGCGAGGACATCGGTGTGGTGGGAGTTGGCGACGGTGAACTGCCGCAGCGGCGCGAAGTGGGCCTCGATGGGGTTGGCCCGAGGCGCGTAGGTCGGGGTGAAGCACAGCTCGACCCGGTTCTTCTTCGCCCAGCGGCGGATCTACTCGCCTTTGTGGGCGGACAGGTTGTCCAGGATGACGTAGATCGGGGCGCCGTCCGGTCGGGCTGCGCGGATCGACTTCAGTGCGATCAGGGTGTTCGCGGTGCCCTTTCCGCGGCAGTTGACGCCCCACAGGGTGTCGTCGCCGACCGAGTAGCAGCCATGGAAGTAGAGAATGCCGTGGGTGCGGTGGAAGGTGGCGGGGTGCCGCTCCGGTGTCCTTCCTCGGCCCAGCAGGACCCGGCAGTGGGGCGGATGCCGAGCGGCCCGAACTCGTCGAACGCGAAGGCCCGGTCAGGGAAGCGTTCCAGGACCTGCTCGCTGCGGTCGAGCTTGGCGTCGCGGTCGGGATCCGGGGGACTCCTTCCAGGTCTTGGTGCGCTGGAAGGTGATGCCGCAGCGGGCGAGACACCGTAACGCCTCGCGGCCGATACGGATGACGCGCCCGTGCGTTTTCCGCAGGTAGGCGGCGAGTTTGCCGATGGACCAAGGGGTGAAGGGCTGGCCGAGCTTGGCCGGGCGGGTGGTGGCCGTCTGCACGACGAACGCGATCGAGAGCGTGAACGCCCGCATCCGCCGGGCGGTCGAGGCCAGCGGCAACCCCGGATCGGTCGCCGGAGGCAGGTCGCCGTGGTCGACGGCTCGCTGGAAACCGCTCTCGGACGCGGGAGCAGCCGTTGTTACGCCAGGCGAAGAGAAGGCCACGGACTCCACGCCCGGAGTCGTCGGGGAGACAGGGCCTGGACGTCCTGTTGGCGAACGCGTCCGTCGCCGCGTTCGCGACCCTTGAGCAGGTCACCGAAGAGCACTTCGACACCCTCTTCGGCATCAACGTCCGGGGCACGCTGTTCACCCCCCGATCGTTCTCCCGGACCTGGGCCAACGAACTCAAGGGTCGCGGCATCCGGGTCAACACCATCACGCCAGGACCGACCGATACCCCAGCACCTGGCGACGCGTGCGCCGCTAGGTCGGCTCGGGTGCCCAGAAGAGATCGCCGCCGCCTGGCTGGCCGTGTTCGCCCAAGCGGGCGAGCCCGGCAGCCTCGCTGAGCGATCATCGTCCGTCCGAGAAGTCCGATGAAGGTGGGATCGACGAGTCCTGGTTATCCCGCCACACGAGGATCATCCTGAGAGCATGGAACGCAACGACCTCGCAGACTTCCTCCGACGCCGACGTGCGCTGCTCCAGCCGGAGAACGTCGGTGTTCCGGCCTGGGGGCGGCGTCGGACGCCGGGGCTTCGACGCTTCGAGGTCGCCCAGCTCGCCGGCATGTCACCGGACTACTACGCCAGGCTCGAGCAGGGACGCGGCCCGCAACCGTCGGTCACGATGCTCACCGCGTTGGCCCGCGCGCTGCGGCTGACGATCGACGAACGCGACCATCTCCTGCGCCTCGCCGGTCACCACGCTCCGCCTCGCATCGGTGGCGACGAGCACGTCAGCCGCGGCCTCCTCCGGCTGCTGGACGGGGTACAGGGCCTGCCCGCCCTGGTCGCCTCCGACCTGAACATCGTCCTCGCCCAGAACCCGATGGCGGATGCCCTGGTGGGGAAGCAGACCCACTTCCGCGGCCTCGCCCGCAGCTGCACCTACCGGTGGTTCACCGACCCGGAGATGCGCGGGCGTTATCCCGCCGAGGACCACGAGCACGAGAGCCGTGCGCAGGTGGACGACCTGCGGGCGACGCTCGCGGTCCGCCCGGCGGATCCCGTGCCACGCACGCTGGTCGGGGCGTTGCGCGCGGAGAGCGGGGAGTTCGCCGAGCTCTGGGCCCAGCACGACGTCGCGGTCCGTCGCAGCGACCGCAAGCGCATCCTGCACCCCGCGGTCGGGCTCATCGAGCTGGACTTCGACATCCTGGCGACGGCCCGGCAGGACCAGCGCCTGATCGTGTACTCACCCGCCCCGGGCAGCGCCGCGGTCTCCCAGCTGGAGCTGCTGGCCGTGCTCGGCCAGGAACGCTTCGCCCCGTCCGGGACCACCGACCCACGCGGCGAAGCGCGAACGGACCGGCACCCCCCGGGCTAGCCCGGCACCGTCGGCACGCACACCGACGGCCCCACGCGGGCCGCCGGGCGCCCCGTCCTGCCCGGGAGACCCTCCCCATCCCACACGACCGAAGGGAAGACCGTCATGTCCCCCCAGCGACCCACCGGGCTGCGGCGGCGCGCCACCGCGCTCGGCCTCGCCGCCCTGCTCGCCGCGGCGACCGCGGGCCCGGCGGCTGCCCCGGCGGCCCTCGCGGCCACCCCGACGCACCCCGACCACGCTGCCGGCACCTGCCTGGGCGACGTACTCGTCCTCGCCCACTTCGACCGGGCCGCGGGCCAGGTCGCCGAGAGCATCGCCCTGGAACCTGGTGGCGGCGTGGTCATCGGCATGATCCCCGCCCGCCAGATGGTGCGGGTCGCGCGGGACGGGGCCGTCCAGGCACTCGCCACCCTGCCGCTGCCTCCGGGCGGCGGCGGCACGACCCCGGTCGTCGGGAGCCCTGTGGTCACCGGGGTGGCCCGGTCGGACAGCGGCGCCCTGTACGTCCTCTACTCCTCCGGGCGGGGCGGGCTGACCGGGATCTGGCAGGTCAGTCGCTCCGGTGAGCCCCGGCTCGTCGTGCCGCTGCCTGCCGACACATTCCCGAACGCCCTGGTCATCGACGGCAGGCGGGACCGATTCCTGGTCACCGACTCCACCGGCGGGCGCATCTGGCAGGCCCCGCTGCGCGGCGGAGCGGCGTCCGTGTGGTCGGCGGACCCGGCCCTGGCGCCCGGTGGTTTCTTCGGCGCCAACGGCATGAAGATCCACGACGGCGCGGTGTGGGCGAGCAACTCCGACCGCGGCACCATCGTCCGCATCCCGGTGACCGGGGACGGCGGCTCCGGCCGCGCCGAGGTCCGGGCCACGGGGCTGGAGGGCATCGACGACTTCGACTTCACCGGTCGGGGCACCGAGATCCTCGCCGCGATCAACCAGAGCAGCAAGCTCGTACGGGTGAGCGCGGACGGCGCGCAGGAGACCCTGCTGGACTCCGAGGACGGCATGCAGGGGACCACGGCCGTGGCCGTTCGAGGAAATCGGGCCTATGTGACCAACGGCGCCAACCTGGCCGGGAACGACCCGACCCTGATGCTCGCGGAACTGCGGCGGTGCTGACGCGTCTCCGCGGGTCCGGGCGCCTGTGACGCCGAACCGCTTTCAGCCGGCGTCGGTGATCTCGACGGCGGCGATGCCGGAGCTGGTGGGGGTGTAGATCCGCTGTCCGTGGGCGAGCGGGCGGTGGAGGTGGACGTCGCCGTTGCCACTGCTTCGGCGCTGCCGATTTCCACGTCCCACAGGGGTCGCCATTGGTGTCGACGGCGTGGAGGTGGGCGGCGGGCGCACGTAGACGGTCGTGCCCAGGGCGGTGGGAGCGGACGGCTCACCGCCCGGCTCGTAGGACCAGAGCGGAGAGCCCTGCGCTGGTCGCCAGGAGGGCGTTGCCGACGGGTGCGAACGCCGTGGTTCCGGCCGTCTTCGCGATCAACGGGTGGTTCAGCTCATCCAGCGGGACCGTTACCGCGGGCAGGGGGATGCCGAGGTCCTCGCGAAGACAGCGCAGGGTCGACCAAGGTGATCGCACTACGATGCCGCCGACTGAGTCGATCTCCTCGGACGCCAGCCCGGTCGGCACCATCACGTCGGCTATTTCAGCAAGCCAGCTTTCGGTCACCCGACAGGAATTCGACTCTTCATTTCAATTCTCTGTGGAGAATTAACAATCTCGCCTTTAATTGACATTCGGAGGTTTCGCGCTGTCTTGTTGCTCGCGTTCGGAACGGACTGCGGCCACCAAGGCCCGCGACTTCTTGGCTCCGATGCCCATGCGCTTCCTCAGCGTCTCGGCGGAGATCGGCCTCTGTAGCGCCTCGCGGTGACGGGCGTCCTCCCAACGCGCGCGCTGCAAAAGTTCGGGGTCAATCCCGGCAGTCTTCTCGTGCCTGACGCGGCTCTCTCGTTCAGCAACGATACGAGGCCGCGTCGCACGAGGCGCTGGCGCGTTGACCCGCGCATCAACGTCAGACTCCGTCTTCTTCTCCGCGGCCCTCCCTGTCGTGCTGATCGCCTGGAGCAAGCCGGGCCCGACCTCTGCCCAGCCGATGAGCAGCAGCGGCCCCACCGCGTCGAAGGCCGCTTTGCCGTACTCCTCCGCCAGTAGCGGTTCGGCCACGTTCAATGCCAACGTCATCACGCTGGCCAGGATCAGCAGACGGCGGGCGGGGCGTATCTGTTCACGCGACGCACCGTTCAACGCCAGGTACCGGACCCCAAGCAGCAATCCGAGGACTGAAAGGTCCACGGCTGGCGCGACCAGCGGGGCGACATAGGCAGGCACCCCCAGCCGCAGTCCCAGCGCCAGCACATTGCCGAAGCCGAACAGGAACGTCAGCCGATCACCGCTCCCATGATCGCCGTCACGCAGCGCAGGGCCACCTTGTGCTCAAGGGATGCCATCGGTGCGGCTCCGCCGCGCGATGATGCGGAGACAACCATTACGCTCCCCCTTTCACCACCGCAGGCTGGAACCGCCCCTCGATCACCAGGCGGCCAGGCTGAATTCGCAGGTCAGGGGTGCGACCATCTTCGTGGCGTCCCCTCAGGGACTCGAACCCGCGCACATCTAGTAGCGGGAAACTCAACCATCCGATCAGCCGACATCGCGGGTCCTCGGCAGATGGGTAGCATGTCGCACGATCAGCGCGTCTGCGCAGGTCAGCGGGAGTGTGACACGACCACCCCTTTGTTGCGGCTCCTGCCGGGGGCGCACACACAGATGGGAAGCGAAACCCCGCCAGCCGGGGCGGTGGGTCCATGGCTTCTTCAGCGGTGCGTACGGTGGCGTCGAGCGTGTCTTCACAGATGATCACTCGGCAGCGGGTACTGTTCGTGTGTTTGTCGGCACGCTGGCGGCCTCCAGCCGGTGCTCGATGAGCGTGCCGAAGTACGTGCGCCGCGCTACCCGCTCGATGGAACTCGCAGATGACCGCATCGAAGTGGTGCTCACCCCGCTCCGCCAGCGCGAGCAATCCTGGATGCCGCCGTCCCGGGGCACGGGGATGTCGAAACGTTCGTGGCCACGCCCGTGCCCGCGCGCGGCCAGGTACGGCCGATGAACATCAGCCGTGTCAGCGCACCGGAAGCACCTCCTCCCCCGCTTTTGGCCCCACCCGTTCGGGTTCTGGTTCCTGGGTTTCGAGCGGCCGCAAGAAGCCGTCCGGGTGCGTCTCCGTTGCTGTTGAACCCATGTCATGATTCCAGCACGATCTGTCGCTGGAGCCCCCGCAGCGCGTCCGCTCCTCCTCACCGATGGCGAGAACGACGTCGAACGTCACCGAAGGTGCCTGTGACCAGCGAAATCGTCGTGGAGCACAGCTCCGACCGGACGAAGAGCGGACCCCCCGCTCGGCCCCCTCATCCGCGTGGTTTTCGCCACCGATCTCGGCCCTCACAGCGACCGCGTCCATCGATTCCGGACAGCCTGAATGAGGCCCGGCACCCAGACGTGGGGGTGCGGGACGGTGGGGTGGTTCGTTGGAAACCGGGAGGCGTTGGTGGCGAGAGACGTTCCCGAGGTTGGGTCGGTGAGGGGACATGTGGGGTTGCGCCCGAGGGTCCGGTGCGGCGTGTGCTGACACCTCCTAAAGAGAAGGTGTGGCCCCAGCAGCGGCGGCACCACGGAGGAACGACGCCGCCCCGGGCGCGGGACCGGTCAGCGCGGCGCGTATCCGCTCCCCCGGCACGCCGGGGAACGCCGGGCGTAGAGGGCGGGGGTGGACTCGACGCCGTCGAGGGGTGGTGGTCCCGGGGCGGATAGGGCGTTGGTGGGGGACGGAACGGCTGTCAGTGCCCCGCGCGCGGCGCCGGGCGCGGGGGCGGGGCCGTGCTCTCCCGCATCACGACCTCGGGGCGCTCGGAGGAGAACCGCCTGTTCGAGGTGGCGTTGACCGCGCCCATCAGCAGCGCGAAGCCCCGCTCGCCGAGCCCGAAGAAGTCCTGCCGGACCGTCGTGATCGCCGGCGTCCACAGCGCGGCGAGCGGGTGGTCGTCGAAGCCGACGACGCTGACGTCCTCCGGGGTGCGCCGCCCGGCGTCGGCGAGGCCGCGGATCACGCCCATGGCGAGCTCGTCGTTCCCGCAGAACACCGCCGTCACGTCCGTCTCCGCCGCCAGCTCGCGGCCGGTCTCGCGGGCGGCGTGCGGCGACCACGTCGCGGCCAGCGGCGGCGGCACGGGCGCGCCCGCCGCGCGCAGGGCGCGGCGCCAGCCCGTCGTCCGCCCGTCGCCCTCGCGCCGGGAGGGCGGGACCGGGAGGTGGTGGACGGTGGCGTGCCCCAGCCGGAGGAGATGGCTGACCAGCTCCTCGGCGGCGCCCGCCTCGTCGAGCACCGCCTGCCGTACGCCGGTCTGCCGTACGCCGGAGAGCGCGACGACCGGCAGGTCGGGCGGCATCCGGCGCAGCGCCCGCACGCCCGGCGGGTCGAACTTGAGGACCACGGCCCCGGCGATCGCCTGGGTGAGGACGAGCCGCAGGGCGCGGCCGACCTCCTCCTCGTCCGGGCTCTCGACCACGATGATCGCGACCGCGAAGCCCTCGGCGCGCGCAGCCGCCTCCACACCCCTGATCGTCTCCGCGTAGCCGTACTTCGACGTGTCGCCCGCCACGACGGCGATCGCCTTCGGCCGGCGGGAGGCGAGGATGCGGGCGGCGGCGCTGGGGCGGAAGCCGAGCGCGCTGACCGCCGCCTCGACGCGTTCCCGCTTCAGGGGGGAGACCCGGGCGGCGCCGGAGAGCACCCGCGAGACCGTCGGCACGGACACGCCGGCCAGCTTCGCCACATCGGCCATGGTGGCGGGGCGTTTCACCTCGGCCGTCCCGGCGGCGGCGCGGCGTCGCGAGTCCCTCTCCGAGTCCATGTCCGAGTCCCTCTCCACGTCCATCTGAAAACGCTATCAGCACGCGTCTTGAAAGCGCTATCAAACCGCTGTTACCGTTCACATCCCGCGCGACCCGCCCATCCACTCGCACACGTTGGGACGATTTCGATGAGGAAATCCCTGAGACGGCTGGCCGTTGCAGCGACCACGGCCGCGGCCACCACGGCGGGGCTGATGCTCGTGCCTCCCCAGGCCACGGCACAGGCGCCCGACGTCCTCGCCGTCGACTTCGCCACCCCCACCGGGGCGTTCCGCGGCGGCGCCAGCGGCACGCTCTACGGCTTCGGCGACGACGGCTCCCCGACCCAGGCTGTCGTCGACGGCGCGCACATCACCAACTCCTCGCAGAAGCCGCCCGAGGGCCTGCAGCACCCGAGCGGCGACGTGCTCGACCTGGAGGACGGCTTCTTCAACCAGCACGGCCGCGAACTGGCCGTCTACCTCCAGGACTTCTACCCGGACTGGCCCTACCACGAGGGCGTCCGCCCGGCGGACGAGAGGACCTACGACCAGTCCGACGGCTCCTGGACGCAAGGCGGCAACGGCACCTGGGACTACCTGGAGGTCGTGCGCTACACGGTCACCCGGATCGCCACCACCTCCGACCACCCCGGCGAGTACCTCTTCGTCCTCTTCAACGAGCCCGACGGCATCTGGTACCAGGACTGGCCCGCGATGAAGGACCGATTCTTCGCCGACTGGACCGCGGTGTACGGCCTGGTCCACGAGATCTACGACGAGGTCTTCGGCGACGCCGTCGAGCCCCGCGTCGGCGGCCCCGGCCACTCCCGCTGGTACGGCTCGGCCGAGCCCGCCGACCGGCAGCGCGAGGCGGACTTCCTGGCGTTCGCCGCCGCGAACGACGTCCTGCCGGACACCTACATCTGGCACGAGCTCGGCGGCACCAGCCCCGACCCGTTCTACACCCACGTCCGCGAGTACCGCGCGCTGGAGGACGAGCACCTCGGCGCGGACGTGGATCTCCCCATCACCATCAGCGAGTGGGGCACGCTGCAGAACATGAGCTCGCCCGGCAGCATCGTGAGGTGGTTCGCGGCCTTCGAGGAGGAGAAGGTCGACGCCCAGACCGCCTACTGGAACTACGCCGGGAACTTCTCCGACAACATGGCCCGTGCCAACGGCGCCAACGGCGGCTGGTGGCTCTTCAAGCTCTACGGCGACCTCGCGGCCGAGGGCTCCCAGACCGTCCAGGTGACGCCGCCGAACCCCGACGACCCCACCTCACTCCGGGGCATCGGCGCCATCGACGAGGCCAGCCGCAAGGCGAGCATCCTCTACGGCGGCACCAACGCCGACGTGACGCTCGACGTCGGCGGCCTCGACCCCGCGCTGTTCGGCAGCAGCGTCGACATCGAGGTCCGGGAGATCTCCCTGACGGGGCAGGAGGGCATCCAGGGCACGCCACGGCTGGTCCATGCCCAGGAGGGCGTGCAGCTGGCCGCCGACGGCACGCTGGCCGACCTCACCCTCCCCACCCGTGATGAGGACTCCGCCTACCAGGTCCTCATCACCCCACGCCAGGCGCGCGACGTCGCCGCGACCCTGGACGGCCAGGCCTGGAGCACCACCGTCGAGGCCGAGAGCACGGCGCTGACGCAGGCGAGCGTGCGGAACGCCGGCGAGCAGGAGTTCCAGGCGTCGGGCGACGCGGACGTGGCCGACTTCAACCAGGCAGGCTCGCGCTCGGAGTTCACGGTCGACGTGCCCCGCGATGGCACGTACCGCCTCCAGGTCATCGGCTCCGCCCCGGCGCCCGGCCGCCACGCCCTGTTCGTGGACGGCGAGTTCGGCGGGATCGTGCAGTACTCCGCCGACCTCGCGAGCACGCGCGGCAAGTGGATCTACCGGGGCAGTGCCGAGGCGGAGATCGAGCTGCCGGCCGGCGAGCACCAGCTGTCGCTCCGCGCGAGCCGCGACGGCACCACCGCGTTGCCGGGCAGCGACATCACCCTCGACAAGTACGTCCTCGCGGACGTCACGGGCGGGGAGCCGACCGTCTACCCCGCCAGCACCATGCGGCTGGAGGGCGGCGCCCAGCTGGCGTTCGGCAACGGCAACGGCAGCGGCGAGACGGCCGGAACCGCGCGGATCGCCGGGGACGGGCAGGGCGCGAAGCTGTACGCGACCGCGTGGGAGTCGGGCTATCACGACGTCGCCCTCGACTACGTCAGCTCAGCGGCGACGAGCGGCGAGCTGAGCGTGAACGGGGTGGCGGCCGGGTCCTTCCAGGCGCCCCGGGCGGGGTCGTGGACCTCGACCGCCCGCGTGTACCTCTCCGAGGGCATCAACGAGCTCGCGATCAGCTCGGGCAGCGGCCTCAACCTCGCGGCCCTCACCACCACCCGTAACGAGCAGGCCGACGGCTCGGCCGCCGTCACCGTGGAGGCCGAGGACGGCACGCCGCACGGCGCGGCCGAGGTCACGACGCTGCCGGACGGCTCGGGCACCAACGCCTCGGGCGGCGCCTTCGTCGGCTCCCTCGGCAACGACACGGCCGAGGCCGCCAACACCCTGGAGATCGCCCGCCGGGACGGCTTCGACGAGCCGGGCCGCTACACCGTCGTCGTGCGCTACGCCAACGCGGAGCTGTCGGGCGACCATCCCTACAACCCGCAGGTCGTCGACCGTGGCCTGCAGATCTCCGAGGCCGGTGCCGAGGGGTACGCGGGCGAGGGGATGTTCCGCAACAACCACCACTGGGACAGCTTCTGGGAACGCTCGGTCAGTGTGACCCTGTCCACCGCCGACGGCGCCCTCACCTTCGGCAACGACCAGCCGGAGGCCTTCGCCCCGAACATCGACGCGGTGACCATCGCACCGGTGACGGCGGGCGCCTTCGAGACGGCCGCCTCGTAGCCCAGTGGCCCCGTGCCCGCCCGGCGGCCACCGCCACCGCCGCCGGGCGGCCACTTTCGCCCTCGATCGTCGATAGTCGATCCTCATTCCCGCAAAGGGCCAACACCGACCCCGCCCGCAGCCTCACCGACGGCCACATCGGCCTCCAGAACCACGGCCAGGACGACACGGTGTCCTTCCGCGACATCCGCGTCAAGCAGCTGACCGGCCGGGGGAGGGCCTGTCGGCGGCGGGTGACATCACGTTCCTGCACGATCTTCGTGCAGGGGTGAGCCGGAGTCCGGAAGGCCTCTCAGCTGGCCCGGCCCAAGGTCACGGTGCGGGATCCGGGTGCGAAGTCACCGAAGGACTGTTGCCAGGACTCACCGGGCCAGTAGTACGTCACACGGCCCTCGACGGGCCGGTAGCGGGCTGTGTAGAGCGTTCTCGACCCCTGCTCGTCGACGGATCGATACAGCGGCGGCTTCAGCATCGCCGCCACGTCCGCGCCCGCGGCGCGAATGGCGCGCAGCCGCTCCTGCGTCCGCATGGCCCGCTCCTGCTCGTCGGTCACCGGCAGGTGCTGGTGATTGGCGGCGCAGGCATCCGGCGCCACCGTCGGCGACATGTCCGGCCCCACGAACACCGTCACCGCCTTCGCGGGATCGACAAGGGTGAGGTTCTGGGGGACGGCGACCGGCAGGGACCGCAGCCTGCCGACCGCCTCATCGACGGTGTCGCAGGTCTCCAGCAGGTAGCGCACCACGATGAGAATGGCGAAGCCACGTCCGTAGACGGAACGTCCGCCCCAGGTGAGCGAGACCGCGAGACCGGCGTCGTTCATCCCGTCCAGCAAGCCCCACAGCACGTCCTGCATCCCGATCACGGGGCGCAGGAAGCAGGAGGAGACGATGGTCCCCTCGCACTGATCAGGCCGTAAGTCATAGTTGCGCAGCAGAGTGCCGTTCTGGCCGATCTGGGTGCAGGACGGGGAGAACGGCCGCAGTGCCGCGTGGGTGAGGAGGACTTCCGCCTCGGGCCGGTCGAGTTGGCCGGCCAGGCGGTCCAGAACCGGGACCAGTTCCGGCATGTGCGCATGGAACAGCGCCCGAACACGATCCGCGCCCTCCGGAGTCCTGCCCTCCTCGGTCAGCAGGCCCTCCATCTCCTGCCACAGGGCCCGGGCGTAGGCGGCCCACCGCCCGTCGCCGCCGTCGCCGACCTCGATCGCCTGGAAGGTCATGTGCTGTTGCCGCATGGCTGCCACTCCCCCTGTGAGAATCGGACGAGGCGAGGGCAACCTAGCCAATTGGGCAGGTATTCACCAGGTGGCCGCGATCGGCGACGGCCAGGCGCTGGATCTGATGAAGCCGCTGAATGAGCGTGGCCGATTCCATCCCTCGGTGTCTGGGCACCGGTGGTGGCATCAGGTGCGGGAGATCGTCACCGCGCACGGCCCGGGGTGGATGATCCCGGGCCGGCGGCGGTCGGCCTGCTGGTCAGCTGGCCATGCCGGCGAACTGGCCGGGCTGGTAGGAGCCTCCGGGGTTGCGGACGATCACGTTGAGCCGGTTGTTGGCGTTGATCATGGCGATCAGGGAGACCAGCGCGGCAATCTGATCGTCGTCGTAGTGCTCGCGTACTCGGTTCCAGGTCTCGTCCGAGACCCCCTGGTGGGCGTCGGCGATCCGGGTGCCCTCCTCGGTGAGGGCCAGCGCCGCGCGCTCGGCGTCGGTGAAGACCGTGGACTCCCGCCAGGCGGCGACCAGGTTGACGCGGACCGCGGTTTCGCCGGCTGCCGCGGCGTCCTTGGCGTGGTAGTCGACGCAGAAGCCGCAGCCGTTGATCTGGCTGGCGCGCAGCATCACCAGGTTCTGGGTGGCCTGGGGCAGCGGCGAGTCGGCGATCGCCAGAGCGACGTTGTAGATCCGCTTGGCGATCTTGGCGCCGAGGTCGTTGGCCAGCAGGTTGAATCGGGGTTCCATGGTGTGTGTCCTCACTCGTGGGTTCTGGTACCTCGCGGATCTTCCGCACGGCGTATGAGGGATCGCGGACGCCGGCCGCCGGCTAGCCGAGACGGCCCTGGCTCGTAGTCACCGCCGCGCTGCCGGACGATGACGCCCATGCGGTTGGTCGCGTTGATGAGGGCGATGAGCATCACCAGGTCGGACAGCTGGTCCTGGCCGTAGTGCTTGGCGGCGTTCGCCCAGGCGTCGTCGGTGACGCCGCAGGCCGCGTCGGCGGTGCGGGTGCCCTGCTCGGTGAGGGCCAGCGCCGCGCGCTCGGCGTCGGTGAAGACCGTGGACTCGCGCCAGGCGGCGACCAGGTTGATGCGGGTGGCGGTCTCCCCGGCATGTGCGGCGTTCTTGCTCCACACGTCGGTGGCGTAGCCGTCGCCGTTGATCTGGCTGGCCCGCAGCAGCACCAGCTTCTGGGTCGCGGCAGGCAGGCTCGACTCCTGGAGGATCGTCTTGCTCGCCGCGCCGAAGTGGGCGGCGGCCTTGGCGGTGCTCCCGGTGGGGTTGCCGAGCAGATTCAATCGAGCGGTCATGGTGCGCTCCTTGCACGTCGTCGTTGGTCGAAGTCGAACAGGAGATGCCGGCGACCCGTGCGGCGTGACAGTGCGGCGGTGTGACCTATGTCACCGACATCGGGTGTCACGAAGCGGTCGGGACCGGCATCTTGTGTGCGGTACTAGGAAGATCCAGAACGGATGGGAACCGGCGATGAGCGAGCGCAGCGACCGAACCGTGGGAACCACCGGGCTCTCCGCCGATGGGGACCGTGTGGATCGCGCCACCGAGACCTTCGTCGCCCACCGCAACCTGCTGTTCACCGTCGCCTACGAGATGCTCGGCTCGGCCGCCGACGCCGAGGACGTCCTGCAGGAGACCTGGCTGCGGTGGGTCGGCGTCGATCCCGACACCGTGCGCGATCAGCGCGCGTACCTGGTCCGGATCACCACCCGCCAGGCGCTGGGCCGCCTGCGTTCGCTTCGCCGGCGCAAGGAGACCTACGTCGGCCCATGGTTGCCCGAGCCGCTGCTGACCGCGCCCGATGTGGCCGAGGATGTCGAACTGGCCGAGGGCGTCTCGATGGCGATGCTGCTGGTGCTCGAGACGCTGACGCCGACCGAGCGCGCGGTGTTCGTCCTACGGGAGGTGTTCGCCCTGGAATACGACGAGATCGCCGAAGCCGTCGGCAAGAACCCGGTCACGGTCCGGCAGATCGCACACCGGGCGCGGAGCCATGTCGCCGTGCGGCGACCACGCGGGACCGTTTCCCAGGCCGAGAACCGCGTGGCCCTGCTGGCGTTCCGACGAGCCGTCGAGACAGGCGATCTGCAGAGTCTGCTCGACCTGCTCGCCCCGGACGTCGTCTTCTTGAGCGACGGCGGTGGAGTCGTCCAGGCCGCGCTGTCACCCGTGGTGGGCGCCGACCTGGTCACCGACCTGCTCACGGTAGGGCTGGGAAGGATCGCAGGCTCCGCATCGCTGCAATCGGCGCAGGTCAACGGCCACCCGGCGCTGATCATCCGGATTGGCGGAGAGATCGAGGGGGTCCTGGCGGTGCGGACCGAGGACAGCATGATCACCGGGCTGTACTTCGTGCGCAACCCTGAGAAGTTGTCGCGCGTCGAGCAGGAGACCGCCCTGCGCCGCTGAACCCGCGCCTGAGCGCATGGCTGGGCCAGGAGATCCGGTTGGTGTGACGGTCGACCCGCTCCGTGGTGAGGCGGCACGAGTGACCTGCCCCGTCCCGGCCAGCCACAGAGTCGTCAGGACGCGGAGGAAGGGCCGCACGGGGGCGTTCTCGGTCATGGACGACGGAGCATCGTGTGTGGCCTCAGGCGACGAGGGCATCAGGGTATTGGCTGTGGTACCCGTGATCCCCTCCCGGATGAGCTGCTGTTTCTCGGCAGGATGCTGACGCGCGAACATCCCGGCCGCCGGACAGCCGCTTTCGTGTCACCAGCGCGCGTCACCCCCATGGCGTAGCCGTGAGGCATGCGCGCCCGCCGCAACGAGGTCGCATACCGCTTCTCCGAAGCACCGGCCGTCACCTCCGAAGAGATCACAGCCGACCTGCCCAAGGTCCAGGCCCTCATCGACCTCGCCCAGAAGGCCATCCCCACCCTGCCCCGCTACTGAGCGGCGTCGGCGGAACGTCCGGCTCCTCATCGTCCCGCAGCGCCGGCGGCTGCGGGAGGACACGGTGATCGGCGTGTTCTTCGCGTTCGCCTTCGGCCTGGGCATGGTGCTGGTGAGGACGCTGGACAGCTGGAGCGGCCGTCAACGCCGCCGCCTGGGGTCGAACACCTGCGCCTCGGCCTCACCGGCACCCCCCGGTCGCCTCAGGGCTTGAGCAGGCCGTCGAGGAGGCGTTGGAGGTTTTCGTGGAACCAGTCGCCCGGAGGGCCGGAGGCGAAGGCGGACATGGCCTCGGCCAGGTTGGGACAGGTCTCGGCCGGGGCCTCGCGTGTCATGTCGGCGGCGGAGTTGTCGGTGGTCTCGGGGTGAGTGTGGAGGAGTTCCCCGGCGGTGTACTGCCACAGCAGGCCGTAGGCCACCATCGAGTCGCGAGGGGTGAGCCCGGCGGCGCGGAGGGCAGCGAAGACGCGTTCGAGGAGGGGGAGGATCGACGGGCCGGCCGGGCGCTGGCTGACGATGAGGCGCACCGCCCAGGGGTCGCGGCGCAGGGCGTCGTGGATGGCGGTGAAGATCGCGGTGATCTCCGAGCGTGGGTCGCCGGACGGTGGCGGTGCCGCGACGCCCCCTGCGACCTCGTCGAGCATGGCGACCAGCAGGGCGTGGCGGTCCTGGATGTGGCGGTAGAGGGACATCGGGGCGGTGCCGACCTCCTGGGCCAGGCGCCGCATGGTCACGGCGGTCAGCCCTTCGGTCCGGACCAGGCGCAGCGCCTGGGCGACGATCGTCGGCCGGTCCAGCGGTCGCCGCGCGCGGCGGGCGGTCGGTCGCGGTGAGCTGGTCATCGCCTCGTCGTGTCGGGTCGGGTGCGTGGCGCGTGGTCAGTGTCGCATGGCGGCGCGCCGTGTCACGCTGGTCGGCCAACCGCCTGGGAGGCGGGGACGCGCCAGCGGCGGGCGAGGGTCTGGGCCCGCCACATCGCCGTCCTGGAAGACCACCGAGATGTGGCGGTAGATCCCGGCCGGGTCCGCGGTGCGCAGGTCGACGCCACCGATGCGTACGGTGCCGCTGCCGGGATCGGCGTAGCGCGTCAGGAGGCGGGTGACGGTGGTCTTGCCGAAGCCTGAGGGGCCGACGAGCGCGGTGAGGCTGCGTGGCGAGTCCCGCGCCTGGCTGCTGGGCCGCGAGCTGCTGCCGCTGGTCGCCACTCCCCCTCCTCACCGCCCGCGACCTGACGGCGCGCCACCCGGGCGGCCCCGACATCCTCCGCGACGTGTCCCTCGACGCCCACGCCGGCCGCTGCCTCGCCGGCCTCCACCACCCCACCCACGGCACCATCCGTCTCGGCTCGGCCACCCTCACCCCCGACGTCCGGGCCCGCACCCGGGACGAACGCGCCGCCATCCAACTCGTCGCCCAGGACCCGGCCGGCGCCCTCCACCCACGGCAGGACGTGCGCACCGCACTCTCCCGCCCGCTGCGCCTCTTCCACGGCATCCGCGACCGCGACGGACTGGCCGCCGAGGTCACCCAGCTGCTGAAACGCGTCCGCCTCCCCGCCGACCACGCCACCCGCATGCCGGGCGAGCTCTCCGGCGGCGAACGCCAACGCGTCGCCCTGGCCCGCGCGCTGGCCGCCCGCCCCCGCCTGCTGATCTGCGACGAGGTCACCGCGGCCCTCGACTCCGTGACCGCGGTGGAGATCCTCGACCTCCTCGCCGACCTCGCCACCGCCGATGGCCTCGGCCTGGTACTGATCACCCACAGCCGCCACGTGACGCGCTATCTCGCCGACGACCGCCTGCGCCTCTGAGGACCGGTTCAGCGGGGGTAGGGCAGCAGGGCCATCTCGCGGGCGTTCTTGATGGCGGCGGCGAGCTGCCGCTGCTGCTGGACGGTGACGCGGGTGACCCGGCGGCTGCGGATCTTGCCCCGGTCGGAGATGAACTTCCGCAGCAGCTCGGTGTCCTTGTAGTCGATGTAGGTGATGCCGGCGGCGGTCAGGGGGTTCGGCTTGTTCTTGCGCGGCTCGCGGGGTGCGGTGCGGCGGGCCATGGGCGGTCCTTCCGGGTGGATGGCGGGATGAGACGGTCGCGGGGCCGGATCAGGCCGGATCAGGCCGGATCAGGCCGGATCAGGCGGGATCGGAGGTGGGCCGGCCGTGGCGCGCGGCGCCACCGCCGTAGCGGCGCCGGAACCGCTCCACGCGCCCGGCGGTGTCGACCACCCGGGTCTGGCCCGTGTAGAAGGGGTGACTGGCGGAGGAGATCTCCACGTCGATGACGGGGTAGGTGTTGCCGTCCTCCCACTCGATGCTCTTGTCGCTCGTGGCTGTGGAGCGCGTGAGGAACGCGAAACCGGCCGCCCGGTCCCGGAAGACGACCGGGCCGTACGCCGGATGGATGCCGGGCTTCATCGTCTGCCTCAGCGCTCCTCACGGAAGTCGACGTGCCGCCGCACCACGGGGTCGTACTTGCGCAGGACCATGCGGTCGGGGTCGTTGCGGCGGTTCTTGCGGGTGACGTAGGTGTAGCCGGTGCCCGCGGTGGAGCGGAGCCTGATCACCGGCCGGAGTTCGTTGCGTGCCATGCCCACAGCATACGACAACGATTTTCATTAACGATAGCCGCCGCGTGCCGCCCTAGCGGATCGCGACGAGGACGTGGCTGTTGCCGAACTGCCAGACCGGGCCGACGTGGGCGAAGCCCGCCTCCCGCAGGAGCGCGATGTGGCGGGAGAGCGTCAGGTGGTTGTCACGGCCGCCGTCGGCGTCGCCGCCGCACGCCAGCAGGCGGCGCTGCCGCTCGGCGAACATGTCGGCCAGTTCCGGGTCCTGGGCCGCCGCCGCCCACCAGGACGCCCAGTCCTCGTGGCGATGGGCGCGGGAGCGTTCCGCCCGGCGCCGTCCCACATGGGCGGCGATCTCGGAGAACGGCGCGCCGTCCGGCGGCAGATGGTCGCCGTTGACCAGGGCGCCGCCGGGGCGCAGCAGCGTGGCGAGCTGGCGGTAGGTCCGCCGCAGCGCCGGTTCCGCGAGGTAGTGCAGCGCGGTCGTGGAGACGGCCGCGTCCAGGGGACGGTCGACGCCCAGGTGCGCGGTCCAGCCGTCCGTGCCGATCACGGCGTCCACGAACCGCGCCGCGTCCGCGTGGTGGGTCCGGCCGAGCTCCAGAAGCAGCGGGTCCATGTCCACGGCCACGATGTCCGCGCGGGGCAGCCGCGCGGACAGCCGTGCGGCGAGGGATCCCGGGCCGCAGCCGAGATCGACGATCAGCGGCCTCGGCCGGCCGGCCGTCACGTGTTCGATCACATCGGCGATCACGGTGAACCGTTCCTCGCGGTCGATGGCGTACCGCTGCTGCTGGCGTTCCCAGCGTTCCACCCAGAGCCCCGCCGTCGCCATGCTCACACCCATGGCCCGACTCTACCCTGATGGAAATGGTTCCCATTAGCCCAGCGTGGCGAGGACCGACAGCAGCCGCTCGATCTCCTCGGGGGTGTTGTAGACGTGGAGGCTGACGCGCACCGAGCCGCCCTTCTCGTCGGTCCCGTCCACGCCGGCCTGGCAGAGGCTGTCGGCCCGCACCATGAAGCCGTGGCTGAACAGGATGAAGCCGAGGTCGTCGGAGGGGATCTCGCGGTGGCGGAAGGTCACGATGCCGTGGCGGCGCTGCACCGTCGACTCGGCGGGCAGGCTGCGTTGGCAGCCGCGGACCTCATAGGGCGTCAGCCGGCGCAGTCCGTCGGTCAGCTGTGCCGTCAGGGCCCGGGTCCACCGCGCGATCCGGTCCGTGCCCGCGGCGTCCAGCCAGTCGAGGGCCGCCTCCAGGCTGGCGATGCCCGCGGTGTTCGGCGTTCCGCTCCAGCCGCCGGGGCTGAACGCCGGGCCGCGCTCGCCGCGGGCCCACACGGCGCCCGAGCCCGGCAGGGCCAGCGCCTTGTGGCCGGAGAAGACCACGAAGTCCACGTCGAGGTCGGCCACCGACACCGGCAGGTGGCCGATGCTCTGGGCGGCGTCCAGGCAGATCGGCGTCTCGTGCCCGACCGCCTCGCGCAGCCGGTGGATGTTCATGTCCGCGCCGTAGACGTGGTGGATGTGCGTGGCCGCGACGAAGCGGGTGCGCGGGCCGGCCATCCCGGCCAGCGCCGCGTAGTCGTAGTCACCCGAGGACGCCTGGCAGGGAAGGGCGCGAACGTGGATGCCGATGCCCTGGCGCTCCAGCAGCCGCTGGGCCTCCAGCCAGGGCGAGAGGTTCGCCTGGTGGTCGGCGAAGGGGACGATGATCTCGTCACCGTCGGCGAGCCAGGTGGTGAGCCAGTCGAGGGAGACGGCCCGCAGGCCCTCGGTGGTCCCGCTGACGAAGTGGACGGTGGAGCGCTCCGGCGCCCGGTCGCCGACGAACGCCTTGATCCGGGCTCGGGTGCGCTCCACCAGGGCCGTCGTCCGGTTGGCCCACGGGTAGGCGCCGCGCCCCGCGTTGGCGTTGCTCGTGGTGAGGTAGGTGTGGACGGCGTCCAGCACGGCCCGCGGCTTCTGCGAGGTGGCGGCGCTGTCCAGGAAGGTCAGCTCGGGGTGGCCGGTGATGATGGGGAACTCGGCGCGCAGCGGCCCCTGCCACGCTCGCAGCTCCGCCGCCTCGGACGTCGGGTCGGACCTCGGGTGGGACGTCGGGTCCGATATCGGGGTGGCCATCGGTCAGTCCCGCACCAGGGGCGCCCCCGCGTCCCGCCAGGCGACGATGCCGCCGGCGAGGCTGCGCACGTCCGGGTGGCCCATGCGGGTCAGCAGCGCGGCGTACCGGGCGGACTTCTCGCCGACCGGGCACGCCAGCAGCACCGGCCGCCGCCTGCTGAACGGCAGCCCGCCGCGCACCAGCTCCTCGAAGAGCTCGTCGACGATGTTGACCGAGCCGTCGATGTGCAGCGCGGCGTACGCGTGCGGCCCGCGCAGGTCGATCACCAGCGGCTGCTCCCGCTCGATCCATCGCTGGGCGTGCGGGACGTCGATGACCGTGGCCGACCGCGTCTCGGCCTCGGTCACGGTGGCCACGGAGTTCCGCTGGGGCGGGCGGCCGAGAAGCTCCGGCCGCCGCCGGCGTATGTAGCTCAGGTAGCTCTCCACCCGGTCGCAGACGATGAAGACGGCTGACGCGCGCTCCGAACGCTCCGTCAGCTCCGCGTCGAACGCCCGCAGGTGGCGCACCGCGCCGAGGTAGGCGGCTCCGCCGGTCGGCCCGGCGAGCAGCCCGCAGCGGCGGATCAGCGTCAGCATGCCGTCGATGGCCTCGTCGGCGCTGACCGACTCGATCGTGTCGTAGGTGCCGGGGTCGAACAGGCCGACGTGGTGCACCTCTTCCAGGGTGCGGATCCCCGGGATGAAGTCCGACGCCTGGGCCACCAGGCCCACCACGCGCACGTCCGGATCGTGCTCGCGCAGCACCCGGGCGACGCCCGTGGAGGAGCCGGCCGTGCCGACGCAGGCGATGAACCAGTCCGGCGCCCGGCCGTCGAGGTCCTTGACGATCTCCGGTCCCGTGCCCGCCAGGTGGGCCTCGGTGTTGCGCGGGTTGTAGTACTGGTCGGTGTGCAGGTACCGGCTGCCGTCCTCGGTCAGGGCGCGGTGGAACCGGGTCAGCGGGTCGTCCGTGTCGGTCGGGTCCAGGCACTCGCTCTGGCCGGGCAGCTCCTCGATCTCCGCGCCCAGCAGCAGGAGCAGCTCCTTGATCTCCGGAATCCGCATCCGGTTGGTGACGCTCTTGAACGCCAGCCCGTGCATCCCGGCGAGGACGGCCAGGGCCTTGGCGGTGTTTCCGCTCGACAGCTCCACGATCTGCGCGCCGCGCTCGGCGGCGGCGGCCAGCCCCGGCCGCACCATGTTCCAGGCGGCCCGGTCCTTGACCGAGCCGAAGGGGTTGAGCATCTCCAGCTTGGCGTACAGGTCGATGTTCCGCAGGCCGTGAACGGCCGGATCGAGGCGCACCAGCGGCGTGTTGCCAATGGCCTCGGTGATGCTGTCGTACTTCATCTCTGTGTCTGACCCCCGGGGAGCGTGACCGGCCAGTACCGTTCGTCCACGCACCACTGCCAGGACCCGCCGTCCCGCACGGCGGCGACCGTGCGGGCGAGGGGCTGGCGCTGGGCGTGGTGGGCGTGGAAGTCCATGCAGTACCCGGCGGTGTTCGCGAAGGCCATCAGGTCGCCGGGGCGGGGCAGCCGGGGCAGGAAGACCATCCTCCGGGTGATCAGGTCGGCCTCCAGGCACAGGTTCCCGACGAGGTAGACGCCGACCGGTCCCTCGTCCTCCGCGCCGCCCGCACCGGCCGCACCGCCCGCACCGCCCGCACCGCCCGCTCCGCCGCGGGGGACGAGGACGGGATCGACGAGAACGCCGTGCTCCTCCAGGCTGACGTCGCCGGCGTTCATGCCCAGGCGCACCAGGTGGTCGCCGTCCTCCGTGCGGCGCACGTCCACGACCGTGGCCAGCGAGAGGCCGCACTGGTCCACCAGCGACCGCCCGGGCTCGGCGTACAGCTCGTACAGGTGCTCCAGCAGCAGCGTGCCCAGCGGGCGGCCCAGCGTCGGGCCGGGGAGCGAGAGGAGCTCGTCGAGATACGCGGCGCCGGCGGCCGAGCGGTGCGCCGGATACAGCGTCTGCGTCCCGCGCAGGGTGCCGCCCTCGTTCCACAGGCCGTAACCGTGGCCGCGCCAGGTCAGCGCGGGGCGCGTGCCCAGCACGGCGTTCGCCAGCTCGGTGGTGTAGCGCTCCCACTGGCCGGCGTCGGCGACGTAGCTCGCCCCGAAGCCGCCGCCGATGTCGATGACGCGCGCCCCCAGCCCCCGGGCCTGGCACTCGTCCATGACCCTGACGCAGGCCTCCAGGGCCACGGCCTTCTCGGCGAGGCTGGTCGTGTCGAGGTGGTACGCGACGCCGATCAGCTCCACGGCCTTCCCGAACCGCTCGACCGCGTCCAGCAGGGAGTTCACCTCACGCACCGGCGAGCCGAAGCGGCTGCGCCGGGAGAGGATCCGGACGCCGGACGCCTCGAACGCCGACAGCCGCAGCAGAATCCGGACCCGGGGCAGCCCGTACGTGCTGACCAGCGCCGCCAGGTCCTCCAGCTCGGCATGTGAGTCGACGTTGACGGTCACCCCGGCACGCGCGGCAAGCCACAGGAACTCCGGATCCTTCGGCCCGGTGGCCATGATCCGGTCCGGGGTGAACCCGGCGCCCAGGGCATGCCGCAGCTCGCCCAGCGACGCCACGTCGATCCCCGCGTCCGTCGCCGCCAGCCGTCGCACCAGGGCGCTGGACTGGTTCGCCTTGTGAGCGAAGAACAGGCGGCCGCCGAGACGGTGCGTGCGGTAGATGGCGCGGAAGCGCTCGGCGTTCTCGGCGATCGCCTCCGGCAGCACCACGTTGAGCGGTGATCCCAACGCGTCGACGAGGGAGTGGAGAAACGACGCCGACTCCAGCAGTGAGCGGAGCGGTGGCTCCAGCCGCGGCTCCAGATACAGGGGCGCACCCACCACGGCTCCCTCCCCGCGCACCGCCCGTCGCGGGGCTCCGTGGCCGGGAGCACCGGACATGGTCCCTACGCTGACTCGAACAGTCGGTCAGACATAAGCATTTCCCACCAGATGCACGTTCACGCCCGGCTCGGGAAGGGCCGGTCAGTGGTCATCCCGATCATTGGCCGCCTCGAACCTGCGGCTGCCGGCCGGCACGGCCGCGACCCCCTGCGACCGTGCCGGCCAGGCCGTCGTCGGCGTCCTCCCGCCGACGACGCATGGGGGCATGCCGGACGCGCTACGGCGTTGCCAGCTCGAAGCGTGCGACGGTGACGGAGCCGCCGAGGGCCTGGGTGGCGTGGTTGAAGATGGCGTAGCGGTAGCCCATGAAGAAGGGCCAGTCGTTGTGCATCGAGAAGTCGGGGCCGAGGGCGGTGAAGGTGGTGCCGTCGGTGCTGTAGGAGAAGCGGCCCGGGCGGGGTGAGCCGGGACGGATGTCCGCGTTGGCGCGCAGCCAGATCTTGTCGCCCGAGAAGTCGGCGGCGTCCCGTTCGGTGCCGGTGCCGGTGGTGTTCCAGTCGCCGTCCATGGTCAGGCCGTCGACCATGACCACGCGCGAGGCGCCGCCCTCGCGCGTGACGCCGATCCAGGCGGAGGAGTCCCGCAGCAGGGCCAGCCCGGCCCGGTCACCATCGCTCATCGCGGAGATGTCGAGCTCGATCGTGGCGGTGGAGGTGGGGCCCTGGATGCGGTGGGTGAGGGTGTTGCGCGCGGCGTAGAGGTCGTCGGTGACAGTGGCGGTCCGCAGGGTGAGTCCGGCGCCGACCTCGAACGCCGTGGTGTCGGGGTTGTGATTCCACTCCCACTTCGGCGCCAGCTCCGTCCCCTCGAACGTGTCGACTCCGATCATCGGTTCCACCTCGACCGGGGGGAGCGGATAGGGGTACGACTCTCCCCAGGCGCCGCCCACGAGCTGGAGCTCGGGCCAGCCGTCCGAGGTCCAGGTGATCGGCGCCAGGGCGGGGACCCGGCCGCCGGGGTAGGCATCGACGAACGCCATGTAGTACCAGTCGCCGTCCGGGGTGTCCACGAGGCCGCCCTGGTGGGGCACGCCGCCGCCCTCGATCGGCCCTGGCAGGTCCAGGAGCAGCTCGCGCAGCTCGTACGGCCCGAAGGGCGAGGACGACTTGAGGATGTACTGGCCGTTGGCGGGGCGGGTCAGGAAGATGTAGTAGTTCCCGTTGATCTTGTAGAAGCGGGAGCCTTCCAGGGTGCCGATGTCCGAGGGCGTGCTGAACACCTCCTGGGCGCTGACCTGGCTGGTCGCGTCGGCGGAGAGCTGGGCCACGCTGATGGTGGTATTGCCGTAGGCGACGTACGGGGTGTCGTCCTCGTCGAAGAGCAGACCGGCGTCGTAGTAGACGCTGGGGATCGTCGCGTGCCTGCTCCAGGGGCCCTCGACCGCCGAGGCCGTATATACGTGCGTCTGGGAGAAATCGATCTGGCCGACCCAGTAGAAGGTGCTGTCGCTGGGCCGGTAGCCCAGCGAGGAGGCCCAGATCCCGTCGATGTAGGCCTGTCCGCCGTCGAGGTCGTACTTGGAGCCGAAGTCCAGCACCGGCACCGCGTGGCCGGCGAACTCCCAGTTGGCCAGGTCGTAGGAGCGGAGGATGGGCGCGCCCGGCGAGTAGTGCATCGTCGAGGCGGTGTAGTAGAAGGTGTCGCCGACGCGGATGATGTCGACGTCGGCGAAGTCCTGCCAGAGGACGGGGTTGGTGAACTGCTCCTGCTGCCTTGCGGCGGTGCCCCCTGCCGCGCGGGCCAGTGCGGTGCCGGTCACGGGCACCGCGGCGCCCGCGATCAGGCCGGCGGTGGTCGCCAGCACTCGTCGGCGGCTGGGGACGTGACGGGGACGGGACATGCGAGATCAGTCTCCTTCGATCGAGCAGGGCGAGTGGGGGCGAGTGGGGGCGAGCCCTGGGTGGGCACGGGCGGCGCGCCGCCCCAGGGCCAGCCGCGGGGGGACTGGATGGCTGTCAGGCTGGCCCTGGGAGGCGCCGATGCCGTGCCGGCGCGGCTCGCCGGCGTAGCGACCGGCTGGGGGTCGCCGCCCTGCGCGACCGCGCCGGGATCGGCCGCCGGATCCCGCTATTCCAGGACGGCCTCCCAACTGGTGGTGGTCGTACCGGAGGTGGCGTCCGCTTGGAGACGGTCACGGGCGTCGGCGTCGCCGTACAGGCTCCACCGCATCCAGTCCACGTAGGTGGCGACGGTCTGGGTGTGGTTGTAGCCGCTCCAGATGTACTCGTCGTGTGCGGCACCGAGGTGGGTGAGGAACGCCTTGGGCGCGGGCAGTTCCTCGTACGCGGTGCGGGCGGAGGAGTACTGGGTGAGGGTGTCCTGGTCGCCGTGGACGAACAGCACGTTTGCGGTGACCGTGCCGTCGGGGTTGCCCATGTCCACGCAGGCGAACGGCACGGCAGCGGCGATCCGCTCGTCCGGCCATGCCGTCAGCAGGCCGTGGGTGGTCATGCCGCCCAGCGAGTGCCCGGCCACGCCGACGCCGGTGGCGGTGTCGATGTGGCCGGCGAACGGGTCGCCCGAAGCGTCGTTCAGCGCCAGGGTCTGGGTGATGACCTCGGAGACGTCCATCGACTGGTTGCCGTTGTAGACGTCCTGAACGTTGCCCTCGGTACCGGAGGAGGTGGTGGGGAAGACCGGCGCGGGCACGACAAAGCCGGCCTCGGCCAGGGGGCGGACCAGCGGCGCGTAGCTCTCCGGGTTGCCGCCGAGACCGTGGCTGAACTCGACGACGGGGAAGACGCCGTCGGCGATGGGGGCGTCGCGGACCGGCTCACCGCCCGGGGTGCCGGGGGTGGGGTAGAAGATCCGGGTGACCAGCTGGCGGTTGCCGCGGCTCCACCGGTACTCGCGAACGCCGATGGCGAAGGGCTGGGCCGGCGCCTGTCGCCGGGTTGAGGCCCGGACGGTGGAGGCGCCGAGCAGGGACGCCCCCGCGCCCGCTGCACCGGCAGCGCTCAGGCCCAGGATGGAGCCCAGAACGGTACGCCGTCTTATCGGCATGGGTGACTCCTTGTGTGGGGTGAGTGCGGAGCCGGGGTCAGCAGGTGGGGGTGGTCGCGTTCAGCAGGCCGAGGCGGTACGGCAACTGCGAGTACTCGACGTTGGCCGAGGGGTCGACGCCCTGGTAGAGGAACTGGAGGTTGCAGGGGTCGATGGTCATGGTCTGGTCGTTGCCGCTGCGGATCAGCTCGCCGTGACTGACGTCGTTGGTCCAGTCCCCGTTGGGGTAGCTCACGTTGCGGGCGCCGGCGAACGGGGCGGACTCCATGCCCGTCAGGGGCTGCCACTGGCCGTCGATGCTGTCGGAGGTGAAGGCGCGGTAGTAGCGCCCGCCCGAGCCGATGGCCTCCATCAGCAGCAGGTAGGTGCCGGTGTCGCCGACCTGGTAGACGGCCGGACCCTCGAAGAGGTTGTTGCGGTTGCCGTCCTGGAGGGCGATCTGGGTGTTGTCGAAGCCGTTGGGAAACTCCTCGACGGTGGTCTCGGCACGGTAGAGGTGGCCGTTGTCGTCGGCGGAGAACAGGTAGCACATGGTGTCGTCGCAGATGACGTGGAAGTCCAGCCAGTAGCCGTTGCCGATGTTCTGCTGGACGATCTCCGGGACGCTGTCCTGGAAGTTGCGGGGAGCCGACCAGCTGGTGGGGTCGCTGATGTCGGTGGTGGTGGAGTACGTGGGCAGGCCGGTCTGGTAGACCAGGTACCACTCACCGGTGGGCTCGAAGTAGAAGACGTTCGGCGCGGCGCGGTAGCCGGTGCCGACGCCGGAGGAAGTCTCCAGGTTGGTCTGCGGGGCGGCGTCGGCCTGGGACCAGTCGTCGAAGCTGGTCTGCGCCAGGCTCCAGTCACCGGAGGTGCTGGCGTGCGTCATGAGCACGTGCCAGGTGCCGTTGTCGTCCTGGACCACGGACGGGTCCTTGACGGAGACGGCGCCGTTGATGTGAGGGCCGATCAGCGGACCGCTGGAGGACCACTGGTAGCTGCTGGGCAACTGCTGCTGCGCGGCGGTGGCCTCGGTGGCGTCGGTGGCGTCGGTGGCCTGCCCGCCCGAGGCCGGGGCGGCGCACAACGCCACCACCACGCCGGCCAGAGCGGCCGCGGCGGCAAGGGCCTTACGGAAACGGCGGGGACGGGGTCTGAGTGCCGAAGTGATCACAGGAAGCTCCATGGCGGCTCGGCCGGAGGGCTCGCCCACACGAACATCGCCAGTCCACGGCGTCCGGTGGTGTGGCGAACGTGGGGAGCCTCACCGGAACAAAAGGGATGGTGCGCGTACAGTCGTGTGGCCTGTGGGGCGGGCACAAACCGCGACGGCCAGGCGTAGTTCGGAGTTTCGAACTGTGACCGGACCGTCAGACACCACGGATCATAGGCCGCCAGCGGACGACGTCAATACCCCTGGCACGTTTACTTTCGCATCATGCGGCGAAAGTAAACCAGGAGGCTCGGTCGCCGCGTGGTCGACGAGAGTCGAGCATCGCACACCTTTCGTCAGATCAATCCTGGCTTGCCTCGCCGAGATCGTGTTCTTTTCGGAGAAGCAGCGGGTTGTGTCACGACCGGACCCCGCAGAGGAGTCGCCAGCTCTCGCGATACCGGCATAGGCGAGGCTGACTCGTGCCCGAATCGATCGGTCGTCACGGCGTTACACTGCGACGATGCCTTCTCGCGACGGAACCGAGCCGCTGACCATCGCGCAGATCGCCGAGCGCGCGGGGGTCTCCGCCACCACGGTCTCCAAGGTGGTCAACGGGCGCACCGACGTCTCCTCCGAGACCCGCGAGCGGGTGGAGGGCTTCATACGCCGGCACGGCTACCGGCGGCGGAAGAAGGCCACCCGCCCGGCGGCGCTGCTGGAGCTGGTCTTCCACGAGCTGCGCGGGCCGTACGGGATCGAGATCTTCAACGGCGTCCAACGGGTGGCGCGCGAGGGCCGGCTCGCCGTGGTCCTCAGCGAACTGCAAGGGGGTCAGACCCCCGGCAGTGGCTGGGTCGAGGAGATTCTCGCCCGCCGCCCGACCGGCGTCATCTCCGTCTTCTCCGGCCCCACCGACGACCAGAGCCACCAACTGCGCAGCCGCGGCATCCCGTTCGTCCTCCTCGACCCGTCCGGCGAGCCCGGCCACGAGGCCCCGTCGGTCGGCGCGAACAACTGGAGCGGCGGCCTGACCGCCACCCGCCACCTCCTCGGCCTCGGCCACCGCCGCATCGCCGTCATCACCGGCCCACCCCACGCCCTCGCCAGCCGCGCCCGGCTGGACGGCTACCGAGCCGCCATGGACATGGCCGACGTCCCCCTCGACCCCGCACTCATCCGCACCGGCGACTTCCAGATCGCCGACGGCCTGACCCACACCCGCGAACTCCTCACCCTCCCCCACCCGCCCACCGCCGTCTTCGCCTGCAACGACGGCGAAGCCCTCGGCGTCTACCAAGCCGCCGCCGAAGCCGGGCTACGCATCCCCGACGACCTCAGCGTCATCGGCTTCGACGACCTCCCCCCGGCGCCCTGGACCATCCCGCCCCTGACCACCATCCGCCAACCACTCAGCCAGATGGCAACCGCCGCCGCAACCATGGTCATGTCCATAGCCCGCGGCAAGGAACCGCCACACAACCGCGTCGAACTCGCCACCGAACTCATCATCCGCCGCAGCACCGCCCCACCCCGCGGCTGAGCGGCGGCCGGTAGCCCGCCGGCGCCCGAGTGGCCGTAGTCGTTCGTCGCGGCGCCGCGAGGCCGAGCCCGAACGCGCCTCCGCCCCGGGGCGTCCGCGTCCTCATCGAGAACCGGGGGTCAGTGGGCGATCCAGGCACTGCGCGGCGAGAAGCTGCCCAGGTCGCGGATCTGGCCGCCGCCGGGCACACCAAACGGGTCGCCGACGCAGTCGTCGTTCGCGAAGAGGGCGGCGTCCGTGGTGTGCGTGTTGATCGCCGAGACCACGCGCCCGGTCCAGCCGTGGTCGGCGAAGTTGACGCACTCCCCCGCCTCATCCGGGGTGTTGAGCGTGAGCAGTTCGCCGGTGAAGTCGGTTCCCTCGAAGAGACAGAGCGACCTGACCCCCGTGCACTCGGCCGGGGCGGGCGCCGACGCGGCGACGGGTCCGGCGGCGACGGCCACCAGGGCCGACGCGAGCGAGACGGCTCCGGCAACGAGAAGACCCACGGAACGCCTGTGCGTGCGTAAGGACATTGCTCCTCCAACGAGTACGGGTTCTCTGGGAGTTGACCCGACGGACAGCCACATGTCCAGGGCTCTTGCCCGCCATGAGAAAGAACGCCGGCGATCAGGAAAGGCCCGGGTCGAGCGACTCGTAGTACTCGGTGAACAGCTTGCCCACCAGCTCGCCCCGGCTGGACACGCCGAGCTTCTCGAAGATCGCCTTGATGTGGTCACGTACCGTGTGCGGCGACAGATGGAGTTCGCCGGCGATCCGGCGGGTGGACAGGCCGCGCGCCACGCACTGCGTGACCTCCAGCTCCCGTTCGGACAGTTCGTAGGCCTGCACGATGAGCGGCGTGACGTCGGAGATCGGGGCGCGTTCGATCACTACCGCGGCAACGCCCAGCATCCCGCTGGCTTCGCGCAGGCAGGTGGCGTGGCACACCAGCCAGCGCCCCGTCCGGCTGCGCATCCTGATGCGCGCGGTGCCGTGCTCGCGTTCCTCCGCGATCGCCCTGGCCCGCATCGCGGTGCCGTGCACCCACAGCGGGATGCGGATGCCGAGCGCGGTGACCGCGGTGGGGCCCTCGGGCATCTCCTCCAGATAACGCCGCGCGTCGTCGTTGGCCGAGATGAGGGCGCCACCGGGGTCGAAGAGCAGGAGCCCGGTGCCGATCAGGCCGTCGGCGGTCTGATGGGAGGGCTGTTTGGCGTACGACCTCAGCCTGCGGGCGATCGGCGTGGCCAGGCCCTCGATGAACCTGCGCTCGGCGGTGCTGAAAGGGGCCCTGCCCTTGGTGCGGAAGAGGCTGACGAAGCCGTGCGGCCGCCCGTCCACCCGCAGGACCGCCCGTAACTCGTCGTGCACCCCGCGCGGCGCCAGGAAGCCGTTGTAGAGAGAGCTGTGGCTCGGCTCACCACCGGTGCTCTCCCACAGGCCCGCCACCGGCACCGGCGCCCGCGCGAGGTCGCGGAACAGGTTGATCCGCTCCGTGAACAGCTCGTACTCCCAGTAGAGTGCGCAACTGCCTTCCTCGATGTTCTCCGTGAGGATCGGCGACGTCATCATCCCGGTCTCCGGGTCCGTGGCACGCCAGACGGCCGCGTCATACGGGACTGCCCTGCGCAGGTGTGTCGCGAGTGTGGCGAACATCGTCTGCGGCGTCTCGGCGCGGGTGGCCCGTGAGATGAGTTCTTCGCGGCCGATGACAGTGAGCATGTTCCGGCACTCCGTTCCGGGTCACCTGCGGATGTCGCAACCTCTTCTGCTCAGAACCACACTCCACCGTACGACAATCCGAACCGATCCCGTCCTTCGGCCGTCATCAGACCCGCCGTCACCACACCTCGTCCGGCAGCCACTGCGCGTGCCGCCACACTCCGGTCAGGACGGGCCGTTCGTCGGGCAGGACCACCGCCGGCACCTCCGGCCCGACATAGAGCGGGTCGAGCCGGATGTCCTCGATGCCCAGCGGCCGCAGCAGCGCCATGAGGGCCGGCCTGGACAGCCGGATCCACCGCTGGGTGCCGCCGAGCGCCGCGTGGAGCCGTTCCTCGCTGGTGAAGGCGAGGCCGACCCGGTCCTGCCCGGCGCCCGGCCGGGCCGTCCGGACGGAGAACGCGCCGAGGGCGTTCCCGCGTGCCGGGACGAACAGGAGCCCGTCCACTACGTCTCGAGGCAGAACTCGTCGAGCGGGTAGCCGACGTGACGGTCCTCGGTCGGCAGGTACCCGAGCACCTTGTCGCCCGGCTTGAGCTCGGTGCTGTTGAGCACCGCGCCGCCCGGGCCGAGCACCCGCACGTGCCAGTCGTCCTGCAGGATCAGGTTGACCTCGCGGCCGTCCGGGGAGACGGCGTTCACCGAGATCAGCGGCCGGGTCTCGATCTTGACCCGGCCGACGGTGACGAGCCGGGTGCGGCCCTCGACGTCGGCGGCCACGACCTTGCTGCCGGCCTTCAGCTCGCTGAGGTAGTTGGTGCGGCCGTTCTGGGACAGCGTGTAGGAGTGGATGGCGCCGGCGTTCACCCGGAACGGGCGGGTCGGCATGTACGGCAGCGGATGCGTCTCGCTGACGCACAGGACCATGCCCTTGGAGTGCGACCCGACCAGGATGCCCTCGTCCTTGCGGAAGTAGGTGCAGGTGTCCACGCAGGCTCGCTCGCCCATGCCGACGTGCTCGGTGGTGACGACCTCGAGCGTAACCAGGTTCAGGTCCGGCGTCTCGGCCTCCACCACGGCCTTCAGGGCCGCCGCGTCGCCGACCTTCCGCGGCGCCATCATGACGCCGTCGGAGCCGAGTTCCAGCACCCCGAAGATGATCTCGGCCTCCTCGACGTCGGCCGCCACCGTGATCAGGCTGCCCTGGGATCCGGTGGAGGCCGCGATGACGATCTCCAGCGGAATCTTGGTGGGGTCGCGGAACAGCAGCAGGCTCCACCGCTCGGTGCGCGCCGACTGGCAGGCGTCCTCCAGCGTCGGCGCGTCGATGATCTCCACGAACCGCCCGAACTCCAGCTCCGGGTGGGCGAGCGACAGCTCGGCGGGGGTCACTCCGTGGGACGCGGGGTCAACGATGACCACGGTCGCCTCGCCGAAGTCCTCGGGCAGCGGGCGGCCTCGGGGGAACAGCACCTTGGTGACGGTCGGGGGCAGGCCCGCGAGGTCGGCAGCGTCGTCGGCGACGATGCCGTCGAGCCGGTGATGCAGCGCCTCCTGGACGATGGCGTTCTTGGCCTCGCCGAGGTTGCGGATGTCCAGCCAACTGAGCTTCATGGTGTAGGGCTCCTAGAGGTTCATCACTCACTGTGGATGAGGTCGGCCAGCTTCGCGGCCATGGCGCCGGGGTCGGGTGCCTCGAAGACGTTGCGCCCCATGGCCACGCCCGCGACGCCCGAGCTCAGCGCCTCGGTGACGTAGGCCATCACCTGGCCCTCGTCGTCGTTCCGCGGGCCGCCGACCGTGACGATCGGGACGGGTGCTGTGGCGGCGATCTCCTTCATCTCCGCGACCGAGCCGACATAAGGCGTCTTCACCAGGTCGGCCCCGAGGTCGGCGGCCAGCGTCACCGCGTGCGCGACCAGCGCCGGGTCGTGCGGATCGCTGATCTTCGGACCGCGCGGATACATCATCGCCAGCAGCGGGACGTTCCACCGGTCGCAGGCGTCGGCGACCGCGGCCAGGTCGGAGATCTGCCGCTGCTCGCCGGCCGCCCCCAGGTTGACGTGCACGCTCACCGCGTCCGCCCCCAGCCGCAGGCTCTCCTCGACGCCGGCCACGAGGTACTTGGCGTCCGGGTCGGGGGCGTGCACCGTGCTGGCGCTCAGGTGGACGATGAGCGCGGTCTGGCGGAACCACGCGGGATCGACGTGACGGAGGCTGCCCTTGTGCAGGACGATCGCGTCCACCCTGCTGGTGGCCAGCTGACCCACGAGCGCGTCGAGTCCTTCGGCGCCGGTGATCGGTCCCTGGGTCACCGAGTGGTCCAGCGGCACGATGAGAAGCCGCCCGGAGTCGTTCCGGTAGAGGCGCCGCAGCCGGAGTCGCCTGCCGAACGCGCCGTTGGAAATCATGGGTTTCCACTCCCTCCGTGCCGGTCTTGAAGCAATCCTGAAGAGGGCAGACATCTTCCGGAACTCATCTGGATATCACGCGCCGCCGAGCACGGATATCGGCGAGAAACATCCGCGAACAAGACTCGTGGACAACCGGCTGAGAAAGGTGTCCACACGTGACGACCATTACGATTGACGGGCATGACCTGAGCATCGGCCAGGTCGTGGCCACCGCGTCCCGCGGAGGTTCGGAGATCTCGGTCTCCGAGGACGCGTTGAAGGCGATGAACGGTTCGCGGAACCTGAAGCTGGAGATCCTGAAGACCGGAAAGCCCATTTACGGCGTGACCACGGGTTTCGGCGACAGCGTCAACCGGCAGATATCCCCGGAGAAAACCGCGCGTCTCCAGAGCGAACTGATCCGCTACCACCTGAACGGAACCGGCCCGATGGCCTCTGACGAGGCCGTGCGAGCCACCCTGCTGATCCGCGCCAACTGCCTCGTCCGAGGCAACTCCGGCGTCAGCTTCCCCGTCGTGGAACGGCTCCTCGACTTCCTCCGGCACGACGTGCTGCCGGCCATTCCCGAGCGCGGCTCGGTCGGCGCCAGCGGGGACCTCGTCCCGCTGTGCTATCTCGCGTACGCGCTGACGGGCGAGGGAAAGGTGCGGTACCGCGGCGAGACGCGCGAGGCCGCGGACGTGCTGTCCGAGCTGGGGCTCAGGCCCGTGATGCTGGAGGCCAAGGACGGGCTCGCCCTGATCAACGGCACGTCGTTCAGCGCCGCCCTCGCCGCCCTGAACACCGAGGCGGCGGCGGAGATCGCCGCGGTGGCCGACATCTGCACCGCCATGGCCAGTGAGGGCATGCTCGGCAACCGGGGCCACTACGCGCCGTTCATCCACGACGAGAAGCCGCACGACGGCCAGCGCGCCAGCGCCGGGCTCGTCCACGACCTGCTCGACGGGTCCGCTCTCGCCATGACCTACGACCAGGTCGTGGACCTCAACGACCCTCTCGACGGCCGCCACTATCAGAAGCTGACTCGCAGCATCCAGGACCGCTACTCGCTGCGTTGCGCCCCGCACGTCACGGGCGTGCTGCGGGACACGCTCGGCTGGCTCCGCGAGTGGATGACGGTGGAGATCAACTCCTCCAGCGACAACCCGCTCTTCGATCCGTCCACGGGCAGCGTGTACAGCGGCGGCAACTTCTACGGGGGGCATGTCGTCGCCGGGATGGACTCGTTGAAGACGGCCGTCGCCGGGATCGCCGACCTGCTCGACCGGCAGCTCGCGCTCCTCGTGGACGAGAAGTTCAACAACGGCCTCACCCCGAACCTCATCGCCCCGGTGAACGACGACGACATCGAGGCCGGGCTCCAGCACGGCTTCAAGGGCATGCAGATCGCGTGCTCGGCGCTCACCGCCGAGGCGCTCAAGACCGCGGGCCCGGTCAGCACGTTCTCCCGCTCGACCGAGGCGCACAACCAGGACAAGGTCAGCATGGCCCCGATCGCGGCGCGGGACGCCCGCACCATCATCGAGCTGACCCGTGAGGTCGCGGCCATCCACCTCATCGCCGCGTGCCAGGCCGTCGAGCTGCGCGGCGTCGACCAGATGAGCCCCCGCACCAGGGCCGTGCACGCCCGCGTGAGGAAGGAGGTCGCCTTCGCCGCCAAGGACCGGCAGATGGACGGCGACATCGCCGCGGTCGTCGCGATGATCTCCTCGGGCGCGCTCACCGAGGCCGCGGGGATCGGAGCCGCCCTGTGACCGTCTCCCTGAACACCGGGCTGGTCGGCGGCGGAACGGTCGGCGGCGGACCGGGCACCAGCGGACCGGGCAGCAGCGGACTCCCGGCCATCGGTGACTGGACGAGCTTCGAGACGCTGCGCGCGCTCCAGGAGGAGCGGATCGCGCCCATGGTCCGTCACGCCCGCAATTCGCCGTTCTACGAGAAGCGCCTGGAGCCCGGGCAGAGCCTCGCCACGGTCGGCCTCACCCAGAAGCGGGACCTGCGCGACAGCTACCCCTTCGGCATGCTCGGCGTGCCCAGGGAACGCCTGGCCACCTACCACGAGTCCAGCGGAAGCACCGGCAACCCCACCCCCGCCTACTTCACCGAAGCGGAGTGGACGGATCTGGCCGACCGGTTCATCCGCAAGAGCGTCCCGATCGGCCCCGAGGACACCCTGCTCGTGCGCATCCCGTACGGGCTGGTGCTCGCCGGGCACATGGCCCACTGGGCCGCCATGCGGAGCGGCGCGACCGTCGTCCCGGGTGACTGCCGCTCGCTCGCGGTCCCCTACTCGCGGGTGGTGCGCCTCCTGCGCGACCTCGACGTGACGCTGACCTGGTCCACGCCGAGCGAGAGCCTGATCTGGGTCGCGGCGGCCAGGGCCGCGGGCTACGACGGCTCCTTCCCCGCGCTGCGTGCGCTGTACGTGGCGGGCGAGCCGACGAGCAGCGCGCGCCGCCGCCGCATCGAGGAGATCCTGTCGGCGCCGGTCATCGAGGAGTACGGCTGTACCGAGGTCGGCCCGCTGGCCAGCGACTGCCCGCAGGGCCGGATGCACTTCTGGGCCGACCGGGTGCTGCCGGAGATCTACAACCCGGCCACCGGCGACATCGCCGCCGAGGGCACCGGGCAGCTGGTCATCACCCCGCTGTACCGAGAGGCGATGCCGCTGCTGCGCTACAACCTCGAGGACGTGGTGGACCTGCAGTACGAGGACTGCCCCTGCGGCTGGAAGCTGCCGACGGTGCAGGTACTCGGCAGGCTCGGCCAGGGCTACACGGTCGGCGGGAGGCGGCTGGGGCAGATCCAGGTGGAGGAGCACGTCTACCGGCTCCCGGCCGACCACGGCGTGCTGTTCTGGCGAGCCAGGGCCGAGCAGGACCGTCTCGTCGTCCAGATCGAGGTGCCCGGCGAGACCGGCGGGGAAGCCAGCGCGTCGCTCGCCGCGTCCATCGAGGCGGAGCTCGGGGTGCGCTGCGCGGTGAGCGCCGTCCCGGAAGGCACGCTCGTGCCGAGCCGGCTGCTGGCGCAGCGGCTGGACGCCATGAAGCCCCGCAAGCTCTTCGGGCCCGACGAGGACTGGGAGCACGCCATTCTCCGGGGCTGACGCGCCGCCGCAGGAGGAGGAGCCGCCCGTGGGGCCAGGGAGCCGTCGCCGCGGTCCGCGCCGACGCCCCCGACCCCACGGGCGCGGGCGACGCGTTCCCGTGCGCGGGTTCGTGTTCGCCGCCCCGGCCCACAGATCACAGGAGAGTTCGTCATGCATGCCTGTCCGGACAGCCCGGTGCTGGGCCGACTCAGCTGGCGAGGCCTGCCGGCGGCGCAGCAGCCCGAGTACCCCGACCCCGAGGCCCTGCGCGCGGTCGTCGCGGACCTCGCGTCGTATCCCCCGCTCGTCTTCGCCGGCGAGTGTGACCAGCTGCGCGCCCGGATGGCGGCCGTCGCCAGGGGAGAGGCGTTCCTGCTCCAGGGCGGCGACTGCGCCGAGTCGTTCGACGCGGTGTCGGCCGACCACGTCCGCACCAAGCTCAAGACGCTGCTCCAGATGGGAGCGGTGCTGACCTACGCCGCGTCGGTGCCGGTGGTGAAGGTGGGCCGGATCGCCGGCCAGTACGCCAAGCCGCGCTCGAAGCCGACCGAGACCCGCGCCGGGGTGACCCTGCCGGCGTACCGGGGCGACGCGGTCAACGGCTCCGCGTTCACGCCCGGGGCCCGCGTACCGGACCCTGAGCGGCTGAGGCGCATGTACCACGCTTCGGCCGCCACGCTGAACCTGGTGCGCGCCTTCACCACCGGCGGCTACGCCGATCTGCGCCAGGTGCACGCCTGGAACCAGGACTTCGTGAAGTCGTCGCCGTCCGGGCAGCGCTACGAGCGGCTGGCTCGTGAGATCGCGAGCGCGCTGGACTTCATGCGCGCATGCGGGGCCGACCTGGAGGAGTTCAGGACGGTGGAGTTCTACTCCTCGCACGAAGCGCTGCTGCTCGACTACGAGTCGGCGCTCACCCGGGTGGACTCGCGCACCGGGCGGCTCTACGACGTCTCCGGGCACATGGTGTGGATCGGCGAGCGCACCCGGCGGCTGGACGGCGCGCATGTCGAGTTCGTCTCGAAGATCCGCAACCCGATCGGCATCAAGCTGGGGCCCACGGCAACGGCCGAGGAGGCGCTGCGGTACGTCGAGCGCCTGGACCCGGACGGGGAGCCGGGCCGGCTGACCTTCGTCGTCCGCATGGGCGCGGACAGGATCCGCGACCGGCTGCCGGAGCTGGTGGAGAAGGTCAAGGCCTCGGGCGCGGTGGTGGCCTGGGTGACCGACCCCATGCACGGCAACACGTTCGAGGCGGCCTCGGGCCACAAGACCCGCCGCTTCGACGACGTGCTCGACGAGGTCACGGGCTTCTTCCAGGTCCACAGGGAGCTGGGCACCCACCCGGGCGGCATCCACGTGGAGCTGACCGGCGACGACGTGACCGAGTGCCTGGGCGGCGGCGACGAGATCTTCGTCCACGACCTGCACCAGCGCTACGAGACGGCCTGCGACCCGCGCCTGAACCACAGCCAGTCCCTCGACCTGGCCTTCCTCGTCGCCGAGCTGTACCGCCCCGTCAAGGAGCGGGAAGAGAGAGAGGAGAGAGACCAGTGACGGACCGTCCGTTCTACGTGCTGCTGGGGCCCGACCGCGCCGGGAAGTCGTCCGTGATGGCGGAGATGGCGTCAGCGCTGCCCGGCTGGCAGACGGTGTCCACCGACGACGACCTCGTGGCCGGGGAACACGGTCTGGTCACCCGGCTGCGCCGGATGGTCGTGAAGGACGTCCTGCCGGGCCTGGGCACCGCGTACTCCCCCGACTTCCTCGCGGAACTGCTGGGGGCCGCGGTCGTGTACCTGCGGGACCAGCTCGAACGGCAGGAGCCGGGGGTGCCGGTCCTGATGGACTCCTACTACTACAAGATCCTCGCCAAGTGCCGGCTCGCCGGGCTCGACGAGCATCCCCTGTACGCCTGGTGGCGGTCCTTTCCGCAACCGCGCGAGGTGATCTACCTGGACGTCTCGCCCGAGACCGCTTGGCGGCGTTCGGGACGGGGTGCACGGCTCAACCCCCTGGAGTACTTCGGCCCCCGGCCCGCGTGGCTCGGCTTCGAGAGCTATCAGACGAACCTCGGGAAGCTGATGCTGGAGGAGACGGGACGGCTGCCCGTCACGGTTGTCGAGGAGCGTCCCGGCACGGCCGCGACCGCCGCCGCCGTGCGGGAGGTGCTCGCGGCATGAGCGGGACCCAGGGCTGGGGCGCCCCCGGCCACGCCGGCCGCTACCGGGAGCGGGTGTTCGCCGAGCGGGCGCGCCTGCGCGCGGACCTCGCCGGCATGGCGGAGCGGCAACGGCGCGTGCTGGCCGACCTGCTGGACTTCAACGGCGGTACCGAGTTCGGGCGGCGTCACGGCTTCGCCGCGATCCGCACCCTGCGGGACTACCGGGCGGCGGTGCCCATCCAGGACTACGCCGCGCACGCCCCGCTGATCGAACGCATGGCGGCCGGGGAGTCGAACGTGCTCACCGCGGACGCGCCGGTCGTGTACTTCACCAGCAGCGGAAGCACCGGAGCGCACAAGAAGATCCCGGTCACGCGCCGCTTCATGAGGTCCGTCTTCCTCCCCTTCTACTACGCGGCCTGGGCGCCGCTGATCGAATGCTTCCCGGAGCTCACCGAGCGGCCGGACGCCGTGCTCAACCTCAAGCACGATCCGCTCACCGCTCCCCCGGTCACGGCCAGCGGGCGTCCCCACGCCGGGGCCAGCCAGGTGGACTTCGGCGCGGCGTTCGGCGAACCGCTCTCGGCCGAGCTGGGCACCGCCGCCGAGTGGGCCGTCCTGCCCGTGGACGTCGCGCCCGACGACCACCTGGAGAAGATGTACCTGCGGCTGCGGCTGGCGGTGGCGAGCGATGTGCGGGGCTTCATCGGCATCAATCCCGCCATGCTCGCGGCCGTTCCCTATCAGCTGGACGTGTGGTGGGAGCGCATCGTCAAGGAGGTGCGCGACGGGACCCTGGGGGGCGTGCCCTACGGCGCCGGTGACCCGGAGCGCGCCGCCCGGCTGGAGTCGCTGGCCGACTACTTCGGGCAGGTGTCCCCCGCCCACGTCTGGCCGCGTGTCCGCGCGCTGTTCGGCTGGACGACAGGCGTGGCATCCCTGTACCTGCCGGCGCTGCGCGAGCGGTTCGGGGCCGGCGTCGGCCTCCTGCCCGCGCCGGTGGCCGCGTCGGAGGGTCCCGTGGCGGTGCCGCTGGACCGGCACCCCGCCGCGGGCAGCCTCGTCCCCTCCGCCTCCGTGTACGAGTTCGTGGACGCCGAGGAGGATCTCGAACCGGGGACCGGGACTCTCCTGCCGGAGGACCTCGAACCGCACCGTGACTACCACGTGGTCTTCAGCCATGTCGGGGGCCTGTACCGGTACGCCGTCGGCGACGTCGTCCGCGTGGTGGACCGCGTCGGGGGCGTGCCGCGCGTGACGTACGCGGGGCGTTCCACCCGCTCGGACGCGGCCGGGGAACGACTGCGCGAGGCCCATGTGGTGCGGGCCCTTGCGGGGGCGCTGGCCGCCACCGGCCTCGCCCTGCGCAACGTGGCCTGCCGGGTCGAGGAGGAGAAGGCGGAAGCGGCGGGGCGGGCGCCCCGGTACGTCTTCGCGGTTGCCCCGGAGACCCCGTGGCTGGGGGCCGAGACCGAGCGGTTCGCCGCGCTGCTCGACGCGGCGCTGGCCGCCGAGTCCCCCGGATATGCCCGGGCCCGGCGGGAGCGACGGCTCGGCGCCGCCACGGCGCGGCTGCTTCACGCCGACGCCTTCCAGCGCGAGTGGCATGCGCGCGTGGCGGACGGCGTCCGCCCCACCCAGGTCAAGGACCGCCTGTTCCGGCAGGAGGAGAGCCAGTGGCGGCGGTTGATCGCCGCGTCCGACGCACTCGGCGCACCCGACGCACCCCACGCAAGACGAGGAGAAGGAGCATGACGCACGTTCTGGACCCCGCGGACCCCGTGGAGAAGACCGCCCTGCTCACCGCCGCCCTCCGCGCCGCCGAGAGCCGGCGGGACGACCGGCTCTACACGGACCCGTACGCGGCCGCCCTGACCGGAGACGCCGGCCCCCGGCTCCTGGCGGAGATCCGGGACGCGACCTTCCCTCCGGACCGGCTGCGGAATCTGCCCAGCACCCCGGACTACAACGCGATCAGGACCAGGTTCTTCGACGACCTCCTCCAAGAGGCCGTGCGGGACAGGGAGATGACCCAGCTCGTCGTGGCCCCGGCCGGCATGGACTCCCGTGCCTACCGGCTGCCCTGGCCGGACCGTCTGCGGTACTTCGAGGTCGACCGGCCGGCGGTGCTCGCGTTCAAGGCGGAGCGGCTGCGCGGCGTCGCGCCGCGGGTGGACCGCGTCACCGTCGCCGTCGATCTCACCGCGGACGACTGGGAGGACCGGCTCCTCGCCTCCGGATACGACCCGGGGTCGCCGTCCACCTGGCTCCTCGAAGGGCTGCTGTACTACCTCCCCGAACCGGACGTCCACCGCCTGCTGGAACGGGTCGCCGCGTGTTGTGCTCCGGGCAGCCGCATCGCCGCCGACCTCGTCAACGCCGCGGCCCTCACCCTCCCGGCCATGCGCCCCCTCCTGGACGTCTTCGCGCGCTGGGGCTGCCCCTGGCTGTTCGGCAGCGACGAGCCCGAGGCGCTCTTCGGGCGGCACGGCTTCGAGGTGGCCGCGGTCCAGCCCGGCGAGCCCGGGGCCGGCTTCGGCCGCTGGCCGGATCCGGTCCCCGACCGTGCCGTCCGGGACGTGCGGCGGGTGTTCTTCGTGCGGGGTCGACGCAGGTGACGCGCCCCGTCGTCGTGGTGGGCGGCAGCGCTGGACGCCACCGTGCGCGGCGAGGTGCGCGCATGACCCCACCGGACCGTCCGGCGGCGGGCCGTCGCAAGGTGCTGCTGGCACCCGTGACGATCACCCCGGCCAAGCCGCTGACGCCCAGTCACCTCAAGGGCCTGCTGTGGACGGACGTCATGTTCCGGGCCACCGCCGCCCTGGCGGACGTGACCTATCTCTACCGCCCCGCGACCTACCACCTCACCGAACAGACCCTCGGCTTCTGGGAGTTCCTGGACCGCACCCAGGGAGAGCTGCCCTACTCCTCGCTCTCCGAGGAGGAGGTCGGCGAGCTGTACGTCCTGTTCCGGAAGGACACACCCCCACCGGCCGAGGCGTTGCGGCCCTACGCACACGAGGTCGAGAGCAACGGCTGGGTGCACCCGGCGAGTGAACGCGTGCTGCGGCTGTGGACCGGGCACTACGCCCGGCTCGGCCTGCACGACCCCGGTCTGCTGGCCCGTCATCCACCCGGCATCGGCATCGGCCTGGAGGAGGCGATCGAGCGGCTCGTCGCCATGGACATGGGCCTCGACCAGCGGGCCAGCGGCGGCCCGGTGTACCTGGACGCCACGCGGTTCGGCCTGCCGCTGCGGCAGATCGTGACGGCCGACGGGCGCCCGAACTACCTCGCCCTGGCGCTCAGGGAACTGCTCCCGCTGGCGCCCGCGTACGACGAGGTCGTGCTCCTGCACGACACCGAGCTGAGCGCGGACTACCAGCTGCTGGAGCGAACGCTGACGCGCCTGGGCCCGCTGGTGCACCGCGTCCCGGTCGGCCGCGTGCCCATCGACGGGAAGATCACATCCGCGCGGCACGGCGGGTGGCACGCCCACACGGCGGGCGCCCTGCTCAGGACCCTCGGCTCCGACGGCGACGCGGACGCGCGCCACCTCGGGCTGCGGCTGTACTTCGTCGCCGTCCTCGGACCCGGACAGGCACAGTCGTTCCGCGCGGACCTGCTGCACAAGAGCCTGGACCGGGCCCGGCGGCTGCTGCACCGGGCGACGGAGCGCCGGCCGGGCGGCCAGGCGCTGCTGGACGAACTGCGCCGGCACCGGCGCGGCCACACCCACGTCGATCCCTACCGGCTCACCTCGTCCCTGCTGGGCCGTGCCCGCCGAACCATCGACCGCGACCTGCTCTCCACGGTGTACCTATGACCCTCGGCCCTGACCTGCTGCTCAGCGTCGCCGCCGAACGCCTCAGGGCGGCCCGCCCCGACCTCTCCGCCTGCGAGAACCTGACCACCCCGCGCTCCCTTCTCGCGGCGAAGCGGGAGATCCAGGCCGACGCCGCCGGCCGTGCCGACGAGGTGTCGGCCGTCGCCGTCGTCCGCGACGTCCGCCTCACCTCATGGGTGCGGGAGGCCTGCGCGTTCGCTCTCTCCCTGCGTCCGGAGCAGGCCGACGCCTGGCGTCGCTCCTTCACCCGCACCCGCTACCTGGCCGGCCGTCCCGGCAACCTGTGTGAGCGGTTCGCCTTCACGCACATCGCCGGCGACGGGTCCGCCGCCTGGGCCGGCCCGCTGCCGGACGACGCCACGACCGGACTGCGCAGGCTGCTCAGAACGTTCAGCGGACGGCGTCCCCTCACCGCCTGGCGTCCCACCACCGTCGGCATACCCCGCACGGGCGCCTCCCCCGCCGGGCGCCACGACCGCCGGCCCGTCCACCGCGACCTGTACCTCGCCACGGCGCACCTCACGGTGGCCGACGCGCTGGTCCAGCTCGGGCACCTCCTCGCCGAGGCGGTCATCGACGGCACGGTCGGCCCGGGAGACCGGCTGACGCTGCGCTCCGTGCCACGCCTGTACTCCCTGCCCACGCCCTACGCCGCCCTGCGCGTGGACACCGACCGCCACCGCCCCCACGAACTCCGGGCGTACGCCGGACTGACGCGGGAGAACTGACGTGCCGAAGATCCAACCGTTCACCGCCGCCACCGGCATCCGCCTCAAACGAGGGATGGGCAGCGGCGCCCTCCCGTTGGCAGAGTCCTTACGCGTCCCGACACACACGAGATGGGCCTGGGAGCACTGATGACGACAGGCAAGAGCATCGCCAACCCAGCGGCGGCGGAACTGGCCGGACGGCTTGGTGGACAGGTCCTGCGACCCGGAGAAGACGCCTTCGCCCTGGAACTGGACGGGTTCAACCTGATCACCGAGCACGACCCTGACGTGATCGCGGTCGTGGACGGAGCCGCCGACGTGCGCGAGGCCGTGGCGTACGCCGCCGCCCGGCGGCTGCCGATCTCGGTCCAGGCCACCGGTCAGGGCCCGTCCACCGCCGCGACCGGCGGGCTGCTGATCAGCACCCGCCGGCTGCGGGGCGTGGTGATCGACCCGGTCGCGAGGATCGCCAGGGTCGAGGGCGGCACCCAGTGGTCCGAGGTGATCTCCGCGGCCGCGGCGCACGGCCTCGCGCCCCTCAGCGGGTCCTCCCCGCTCACCGGAGTGATCGGATACACCCTCGGCGGCGGGCTCGGGCTGATGGCGCGCAAGTACGGCTACGCCGCGGACCGGGTCACCGCCGTCGACATCGTCACCGCCGACGGGCGGTCGCACCGGGCCACCGCGGACCGCGACACCGACCTGTTCTGGGCCGTGCGCGGCGGCAAGGGCAACTTCGGCGTCGTCACCGCCCTGGAGTTCGAGCTGATGCCGGTGCCGCGGCTCTACGGCGGCGGGTTGTTCTTCGCGGGCGAGGCGGCCGCGGAGGTGCTGCACGCCTGGCGCACGTGGACCGCGTCCGTGCCGGAGGAACTCACCTCGTCGCTGGCGCTGCTGCGGTACCCGGACGACGAGCCGATCCCGGACCTGCTGCGCGGCCGGATGACCGTGCACGTCCGCGTCGCCTACATCGGCTCCGCCCAGGACGGGGAGTCGCTGCTCGCGCCGCTGCGGGCGTCGGGCCCGCTGATCGCCGACACCCTGGCCGAGATTCCGTACACCGGGTCCGGGGAGATCTACACGTACCCGACCGAGCCGATTCCGTACCACCAGCGATCGATGATGCTCCGCGAGCTCGACGAGGCGACGGCCGACAGGCTGCTTCAGCTGGCCGGGCCGGGGGCCGACTGCATCGATCCCGTCGTCGAGCTGTGGCAGCTCGGCGGCGCGGTCGGCCGCCCGCCCGAGGTGCCCAACGCCGTTGACCACCGGGACGCGGCCTTCGCGCTGGCGACCGTCTCGCTGCCCGACGGCCGCCCCCCGCTGGTCGTGGACGGCATGGCGCCGTGGGGCACCGGGCGCCGCTTCCTCAACTTCCTGGCCGGCCCGGACACGGCGGATCTCGCCGAGGCCGGCTACGAGCCGGCCACCTACGCCCGGCTGGCCGGGATCAAGGCCCAGGTGGACCCGGACAACCTCTTCCGGTTCAACCACAACATCGCGCCACGCCGGCCGACGGCCTGACGTGCGGAGGAGCCCGTGCGCGCGGCCGTGATCGGGCCCGCGATATCCCGTCGATACGCCCCGCTCTCAAGCTGTAGTGGGACCCACGATCTTTGACCCCTCAGGTGTCGAGTCAGGAGGACCTCAATGAAACGACGCAATGTGATGAAGGGCGCGGCGGGCGTTGCCGCCGCCGCGGCCGTGCCCGCCGCCGTATACGCGGCCGACCGCCCGGGTGACGCCCCCGGCCAGGTCCACGACCCGCAGTCCGCCCAGCGCGAGGGCGTGTACACCGAAACGTACAAGGGGCGCACGATCACCGTGTCCGAGACCGACGAGACGGTGCACATCGACGGCCAGCCGCTGCACCTCATGAAGATGGGCGAGGGCGCCTACCTCAGCGCGATGTGCCACTACCGGATGGTGCCCACCCCGCTGGCCGCCGGCCGCCAGGCCGTCGACGAGCTGCGCGGCGCCCAACTGCTCCCGAGCGGCACCCACCACCACGCCTGACCGACCGCCGAGAGAAAGGAGTTCCTCATGGTTCACGTCCGGAAGAACCATCTCGACATGACCGGCGAGGAGAAGAGACGCTTCGTCCGCGCGATGCGCACGATCAAGGAGCAGGGCGTCTACGACGAGCTGGTCCGGATCCACATCGAGATCAACTCGGGCGACTACCTGGCCAAGGACGGGGGCAAGCGCTGGGGCCACATGAGCCCGGGCCTGTTCCCGTGGCACCGCCAGTACCTGCTGGAACTCGAAGAGGCACTCCAGCGGGTCGATCCCTCCGTCACCGTCCCTTACTGGGACTGGACGCAGGACCAGAGCATGGACTCGCCGCTGTGGGCGGACGACTTCATGGGCGGGAACGGACGGCCCGGTGACCGGCAGGTCATGACCGGCCCCTTCGCCCGCTGCAACGGCTGGAGGCTCAACGTCAGCGTGGTGCCGGTCGGCGAGGAGCACCCGGCGTTCAACGGCCACTACACGACGGACGACCGGGACTTCCTCGTCCGCGACATGACCACCGTGAATCCCAACCTGCCGACGACCAAGGAGCTGGAGGACACCCTCGCGCTCACGACCTACGACACGCCGCCGTACAGCTACACCTCCGGCTACGACTCCGAGCCGCAGTCCATGCGCAACCACTTCGAGGGATACGCGAAGTTCCCCTATGAGGCGGAGCTCGGGAAGCTGCACGGCGCCGGCCACACGTGGGTGGGCGGTCACATGCTGTACATCGGATCGCCGAACGACCCCATCTTCTTCCTGCACCACTGCTTCATCGACAAGCTCTGGTCGGTCTGGCAGGAGACGCACCCGGACGTTCCGCACTACCTTCCCGAGACCGAACACCCGGAGGTCCCGTCGCTGCACACCAAGCTCCCGCCCTGGAACACCATGACCCCCGCTGATCTGCTGGATCACACCCAGTTCTACCGCTACGAGTAGGAAGCCCTCGGGGTCCAGGAGACGAACTGCCGCACGACAGTCCTTAGGTTGCATGATTCGGTTGCCATCGGTGTTTCCCTGATGCCGATGGCAACTCTATTGACCTATCGAGTGTTTTGACCCGACACTCTTCCGCGCACGTCATTACATGGGGGGTAATCAGATTTGCGTGAGAGTTACACCTTCCGAATTCTTGGCCCGCTGCTGGTGACCGACGGGGACGAGCAGATCGAAATCGGCGGAATCCGAAGACAGAAGTTACTGGCGACGCTGCTGCTCCAGTCGAACCAGGTGGTCAGCCTCGACCGGCTTGTCGATGCGATGTGGGACGACAAACCTCCCGCGTCCGCCCATGGGCAGGTTCGCATCTGCGTCTCCGGCCTTCGCCGCCTGCTCCGGGCGTGCAAACGCAACAGCGTGATCGAGACGCATCCTTCCTGCTATCGCATCCGGGTGAGCGACGACGCGCTTGACCTCTTCCAGTTCGAGAAGCTGGTCACCCAGGGACGGGCCATGATCCGTGACAACGAGCTGGAGCGCGCCGAAGGGCTGCTGAAGTCCGCGCTCGCACTGTGGCGCGGCCCCGTCGCGGCCGGGCTCGACAGCAGGGTGCTGGGCTCCCTGGCCGTCAAATACAACGAGGACCGACTGATGGTGAGCGAGGAGTACTTCGACGTGGCAGTGAAGCTGGGCCGGCATCAGCAGATCATCGGCGACCTGACGGGTTTCGTCGCCGAGAACCCCTTCCGGGAGCGTGCCTGCGCCCAGCTGATGCTGGCGCTGTGCCATGCGGGTCGCCAGGCCGACGCCCTGGAGACCTTCCGCGAGATCAGAAGACGGTTCACGGAGGACCTCGGCATCGAACCGGCGGAGAGCCTGCACGCCCTGCACCAGTCGATCCTGGTCGGCGACCTCACCTCGCCGGCCCCCTTTTCCCGCGACGTCCCCCCGTCACGAACCCCTCCCTCACGCGGGCAGAAGGGCCGTCCGGGCAAGTCCGCCCTCCTCGCACAGGCCTCGCCGAGCGCCGTCATCAGCGATCCGCTGGAGCAACTGCGCCTGGAAAACGACGTGCTCCGCATCGAGCGCGACGCGCTCCGGCAGGTGGTGCTGTTATGGCTGAACTCGTGGAAGGAGGATTCGGAGGCCTGAGCCGCCTCACACAGCGGCCTCACATCGCGGCACCGCCCGGATCCGGATCCGCTCCCGGGCGGGCCGCGGGCCTGCCCGTCAGTCGTCCCAGTGATCGAGGACCCGGCGACGGATCCCCGCCGGGTACGCCTGGGCGAAGGAGCTGTGCGGGACGCGGTTCTTGCCCGGGGCGGGCAGGAGCCCGTCATGGAAGACGATCGGTCCGGTCTGGGTGGCGCGCTCTTCTTCGGTGTAGCAGTTCAGCAGGGGGTGGACGAAGCCGCGCCACGCCTCCGCCCGGTCGAGGGGGTGGATGCGGGTGGCCAGCGCCCACAACAGGTCGGTGTCGTCGGCGGGGTTGATGTCGTCGTCCAGCACGAAGGTGGCCGCCGTGGCCCGGCCGGAGTGGGATTCGGAGAGCACGTCGCCGATCCGGTGAGTGAGCTCGGCCGAGCTGACACCGGGCAGCCGGTCCCGCCAGTCCTCGGGGACGGTGACGACCATCCAGTGTGCCGCCGCGCGCAGGGGTGACCAGGCGGTCGTGACCGGCAGACCGGCGGCGCGCAGCTCCGCCAGGACCTCGGCCGCCTGGCCGACACCGGTCACCGTGTGGAACTCGTCGACCGGCCGGCCCTCGGCCACCAACGGCCAGATCGGGTCGTCCCGGTGCGTGATGGCCTCGACCGTGTACACCGGCTGCATCGAGGTCTCGGTCGAGGCGTACCCGGCGAACTCGCCGAAGGGCCCCTCCAGCGCGTCGCGGCCGACGGACAGATGCCCCTCGATCACGATCTCCGCGCTCGCCGGCACCTCCAGGTCCACCGTCTCGCACGGGACGACCTCGATCGGCTCGCCGTACAGCGCCCCGATGTACCCGGCCTCGTCGACTCCCTTCGGCAGTGGGATGCCTCCGACGAACGGGATCGCCGGGTCTCCGCCCTGCACCAGCGCGTACGGCATGGGCTCGCCGCGTTCGGCCCACTCCTGCCAGACCATGCCGATGTGCTGCGCCGGTATCACCAGGCCGGTCATGTGCTTGCCGTCGATCAGCATGATCCGGGCGATGGACCAGTTGGTCCACCGGCCGTCCGGTGTCTTCGCGACGATGATCCCCCAGGTGTTGGGATAGCGTCCGCCGTCGAACTCGTGGACGCGGGGCACCGGGAAACGGTCGAGGGTGGCGTCGTCGCCGAGCAGCACGTTCTGCTTGCAGGCCGCCTCGTCGCGGCCGACGCGTTGGGGCGGCACGGGCGCCGCGTGGCGGGCGCGGACCAGGTGCTCCACCAGTTCGGCGGCGGTGGTCGCGGCGGGCAGCCCGACGGACAGGGCGACCCGGGCCAGCGGCGTTCCGGCGGCGGCACTCAGCGCGGCGGGGGCGCCGAGCAGCCGGAAGCCGGGCGCGACGCCCGCCACGCTCTCGAACAGCGGCGCAGGCGACTGACGTTCGCAGGACAGGCGGGTGATCGCTGCGGCCTCCAGGTCCGCGCTCACTGTCCGCGTGATGTGGGTGAGGTCGCCGAGAGCTTCCAGCGCGTCGAGGTAGCCGCGAAGGTCGCTCAACCGGGTCACGGGAGGGTTCATGAACTGACGCTCCTTTGTTCCATGCCGTTGTGATGTACCGGGGCGATGCCGGCCGCGGGCCGTGGCCGGCCCGCCGTGGCCCGCGGAAAGCCCTCCCAGCGCCGGGCTCCGGCAACCTCGATTCCGAACTGGTCGAGGACCCGGGCGACGACGTGGTCGACGATGTCGTCCACCGTGCCGGGGTGGTTGTAGAAGGCGGGCATCGGCGGCACGATCGCGGCGCCCATGCGGGCCAGCGCGAGCATGTTCTCCAGGTGGATCTCACTGAGCGGGGTCTCCCGGGGCACCAGGACCATCCGGCGCCGCTCCTTGAGCGTGACGTCAGCGGCGCGCGCCACCAGCCCTTCGGCGTACCCGGCCCGGATGCCGGCCAGCGTCTTCATGCTGCACGGGATGATCACCATGCCGTCGGTACGGAAGGAGCCGGAGGAGATCGCCGCTGACTGGTCGTCGGGGGAATAGGTGACGTCCGCCAGCGCCGCCACCTCGCGCGACGTCAACCCGGTCTCCAGTTCCACGGTGGCGCGCGCCCAGCGGGTGAGCACCAGGTGCGTCTCCACCTCCGGGTTCCCGCGCAGCTCGGTGAGCAGCCGTACGCCCAGCACCGCGCCCGTCGCACCCGTCATCCCCACGATCAGCCGCATCGCGCCCCACCAATCTTCCGTACACGGAATATCCTTGTACTGAATATACTGACCGGCATGACGAGCACAAGCCCCCGACCACGGCCGAAGCTGGAAGAAGCGCTGCCACATCAGCTCCGCCGGGCCGCGCAGGCATGGACGGCGCTGTGGCAGCAGCGCCTCCCCGACCTGACGAATCCGCAGTTCGCGGTGATGCTCGTGCTGGACGACCACGGCAGCATGGACCAGTCCGCGCTGGGCGCCATGACCGCGATCGACCGTTCCACGCTCACCGTGCTGCTGGACCGCCTGGAGGCGCGTCACCTCGTGACCCGGCGGACAGACCCGGCCAACCGCAGGCGCCGCATCGTCGCGCTCACCGACACCGGCCGGGACCGGCTGGCCACGGCGGGAGAGCAGGCCCGTCAGCTGCACGCGCGGGTGGAGGAGCTGCTGGGCGAGCGCCAGCTCGGGCACCTGGTCGAGATGCTCCGCGCTCTGGGCGACATGGCGGAGCACCCCGACCGCTGACGCCCGCATCCCCTCAATGGAGGGATTGGTCGCGGGGACCGCCGCTGTCAAGGTGATCAGCATCTGAGTGGTCTGCCTTGGAGGGCTGATTCATGGTCACATCAGCAGCGGCGTGGCGGCTCGCCGGGCGCCTCTCCTGCCCGGTGCTGGAGCCCGGGGATGACGGATACGCGGCCGATGTCGCGGGGTTCAACCAGGTTGTGGAGCACCGGCCCCCGATCGTCGTCGGCGTGCGCGACGCGGTCGAGGTGCGGGAAGCCGTCGCCTTCGGAGCCGAGACCGGCACGCCGATCGCGATCCAGGCGACCGGCCACGGCCCCTCGGCCGCTGCCGCCGGGGCCGGACTGCTCATCAACACGCGCCGGATGGCCGCGGTGGCGATCGACCCCGTCGCCCGGGTTGCAAGGGCAGAGGCCGGAACGCAGTGGCACCAGGTCGTCGAAGCGGCCGCCGAGCACGGGCTCGCCCCCCTCAACGGTTCCTCACCGCTCGTCGGTGTGGTCGGCTACACCCTCGGCGGCGGGCTGGCGCTGCTGTCGCGCGCGTACGGCTTCGCCGCCGACCACGTCACCGCGATCGACGTCGTCACCGCCGACGGACGGCTGGTCAACGCCACTCCGGAGCAGCACACCGACCTGTTCTGGGCGCTGCGCGGCGGCAAGGGCAACTTCGGGGTCGTCACGGCCATCGAGTTCGGGCTCGTGCCCGTTCCGCGGTTCTACGGCGGCGGGTTGTTCTTCCCCGGCGAACTGACCGCCGAGGTGCTGCACGCCTGGCGGCTGTGGACCGCGTCCGTTCCGGAGGAGATGTCCTCCTCGCTGGCGCTGCTCCGGATGCCGGACATCCCGCCGATCCCGGAGTTCCTGCGAGGCAGGCTCGTGGCGCACGTGCGCATCGCTCACCTGGGTCCGGTCGATGAAGCGGAACGCCTGGTCAAGCCGCTGCGGCAGACCGCGCCGACGATGGTGGACACCCTCGCGGAGATGCCCTACACCCGCTTCGCCGACATACACAACGACCCGACCTTCCCGATCCCCTACAACGAGCGCTCGATCATGCTGCGGGAGCTGGACGAGAAGGCCGCCGACGACCTGCTCTCCCTCGCCGGCCCCGGCAGCGACTGCACGGACATCGTGGTCGAGCTGCGGCACCTGGGCGGCGCGCTCAGCCGGCCGCCCGCGGTACCGAACGCCGTCGACCACCGGGACGCCGCGTTCTGCCTGTCCACGCTCGGGATGCCCGGCCCGAGCCCCGCGCTCGTCGTGGACGGGATGGCGCGGTGGGGCACGGGCCGCAGCTATCTCAACTTCCTCGCCGGTCCGGAAACCGCCCAGCTGGCCGAGCAGGGCTACAGCCCGGCCACCTACGCGCGACTGGGCGAGATCAAGCGCCGGTACGACCCGGACAACCTCTTCCGGTTCAACCACAACATTCCGCCGCACGCGGCGGGCTCCTGAGCACCCGAAGACGCCGGGTATTTCACCGATCACAAGACGGGAAGGAAACGGTCTCTGATGACTACTGACAGCGCGGTGCGGGCTGAGCCCCGGATCGCACCTGGTGCGGGGTTGATCGGGCTCCGGCTGGGAGCCCTGTTCGGCCCGGTGATCTTCGGAGTCACCGCCGCGGGCGTGGCGCTGCCCGACGTCGCCATCGCCATGGAGGTCGAGCCGGCCGTCGCCGGCTGGGTGCTCACCGCGCACGCCCTGGCGCTCGGCGTGGGCACCGCGCTCTTCGGGCGGCTTTCGGAGAAGTGGGGCGTGCGCAACACGGTGCTGGCCGGGGCGGCGCTGCTGGCCGTCGGCGCGGTGCTGATCCTGGTCGCCTCCAGCTTCGGCCTCCTGATCGCGGGCCGGTTCGTGCAGGCGGCGGGTTCCGGCGCCGTCACCTCCAGCGCCCTCACCCTCGCCTCCTCGGCCGCCCCGGATCAACGCCCCAAGATCCTCGGCATCTTCGGGGCGACCATGGCGATCTGCTCCTCCACCGCCACCCTCGCCGGAGGGATGGTGACCGACTGGATGCACTGGCGGCTCACCCTCGTGCTGCCGGCGCTCTCCCTGCTGGTGGTGCCCTTCTGCCTGGAACTCGCGGCCACCCGCCCCGGCTTCGGACGGGCCGTCGACCTGATCGGCGGGCTCCTGCTGGGCACGGTCGCCACCTCGGTGCTCCTCCTCATCCAGGCCTCCTCGCTCGACCTCGCCACCCCGGTCGTGATCCTGCTGGCGGTCCTGCTGGTGGTGTCGGTGGCGGGCCTCGCGCTGCGGATCAGGAGCGAACCCGACGGCTTCGTGCCACGGCCGCTGACCACGAACCGCACATTCCTGATCGCGGCGGTGGTCGGCCTCGGCGGCTACGCCGGGCTGTTCGCCGCGATGTACGCGGTGCCGCAGATCCTCGCCATCCAGTACGGCTGGAGCGTGTTCAAGGTCGGGGCCTGGCTGCTGCCGGGCGCGGTCGTCGGGGCGGTCTTCGCGCGGCTGGCCAGCAAGCTGACGACGAGCAAGGGCGGCAGCGTCCTGCTGGCGGCGGCCGCCCTGAGCTGTGCGGCGTTCCTCGGCATCGTCGGCCTGGTCGACGGCGGCATCGTCGTGATGCTGATCGGCACGTCCATGGGCATGGCCACCTTCGCCGTCACCCAGGTGCTCACCACCGCGGTGCTGTCCAGCAGCCTCCAGCCCCTCCAGCGCGGCGGTGCCATCGGCGTGCTCAACCTCATCTTCTTCGTCGGCGGCGGCATCGGCTCCGCGACCACCGGGACGCTCTCCGAACACATGGAGCTCAGCAGCGCGCTCGCCGTCGTCGCCGTGCTCCCGCTGCTCGCGGCTCTCGTCGCTCTGCTGCTCCCGCCTGCCCGGCCGCAGCAGGCGGCCTGACCGGGAGCGACCGTTCTCTCCCCCCAACGCCCTGGCGTTGGGGGGAGAAACGATCCACCGGCGCGCCGCCGACGCCAGCGCGATCAGCGTGGTTCAGCGTGGTTCAGCGTAATTCAGCGGTCGATGTTGACGTAGTCGCTCCGGCCGGCCTCGCCCCAGGCCTCCAGGACGTCGGGCTGCGTGGTCACGCGCGTGTCGCACTTCTTGTAGGTGTTGAATTGCGCGACGGCCTTGATGTTGGGATGCCTTTCCAGGGCGGGCACCAAATTGCGGTACCACTGCGCCTGCGCGCCCTCGTCCTCCGGGTCGGCGACAGTGCCGTACTCGGCCAGCATGATCGGCTTGTCCTCGAAGCCGTTTCGCTGGAGCCATTGGTACCAGCGGCCGAACGCCACGTCCGGCGAGCGCCATTCGTTGTCGCGGCAGACGTAGTAGTTGAACGGGTCGTAGCCGATCCAGTCGACGTATTCGTCGCCCGGGAAGAAGGTCGGGGTCGTGTGCTCGTGCCCGATCCAGCCGACATGGATCCAGGTCCAGATGGCGTTGTCGGCGCCTTCCTCCTGGAAGATCTCGTAGACGTGGCGGTACGCCTGGACGTAATCCGGGCCGTCGCCCTGGTCCGGGTGGCGGGCGCCCTCGGCCTCGTGGTCGAAGGCGAGGAAGATCGGCTGGCCGAACTCGGCGATCCGCCGCGCCGCCGGGCGGATGACCTCCTCGTCGTACTCGCCGCTGGCCACGTCCGCCCACGTCGCCCGGGCGCCACCGTCGTGGTTGCGGGTGGTCCAGTTGACCAGGAGTGTGCGCTCGCCGTTACCCGTGAGCTGCTGCTCTCCCTCGTCCGGGAAGGGCGAGGAGAAATCGTGGTAGCGGTGGACGATGTCGAAGGGGCGCTGGATGTCCTCCTCGATGCCGGTCACGGTCGCGGGGAGGTCCCCGCCCTCGGGCTTGGTGTAGATGCCCCAGAGCACGCCGCAGTTCGGGACGAGGATCTCGTTCTGGGTGCATTCCTCCCTGGCCTCGGCGGCGTCGGTGGAGGCACCATTCGCGGCGGAGCCGCTGATCGCCAGAGGACTCACGACGACCGCCGCGAGCGCCGCCGCGGCCAGACTCCACCTGCGGCGACGCCGCCACGAACGGCGCGTTGGGGCATGGTCGTTCATGATCGCTCCCAGTCAGACGAAACGGCTTGATCTTCTCGCGTGGCATACGGCACAACGCGCGTGAACCAGCCCCCGAGACGCCCGGCAGAGGACATTCACAGGCGCCTCTCCTCACCCCGCGTCCACAGCAGCACCTGCAAACACGAAAATGGATTATGTTTGCCCCGGTGCCGCCGCGTCCAGAACTGCTCTGAACGGCTTTCAAACCCCTCAAGAGTTTTTCGGCCGTGTGAAGGCGGTGTGGCCGTGCCTGAACCCATCGGTGACCAGCGGCACCTCGAGAGGTGGGCGTACGAAGCGTACGGTGACGGCCAGGCCGCCTTCGGGACGTGCGCTGATGGTGAGGGGGGCGTGGTGAGCTCGGGCGACGGCATGGACGATGGCGAGGCCGAGGCCGTAGCCGTCGCGGCGGCCGTTGCGATCGGGCGCCAGTCTCTGGAAGGGCTGAACGAGGCGCTGGATCTGGTCGTCGGGGATGGCCGGCCCGCTGTTGGTGACCGTCAGGGTCGCCCGCGTCCCCGAGGTCTGCGTGGCGATCTCCACGTGCCCGCCAGGGTGGTTGTGGCGGATGGCGTTGTCGACGAGGTTGGCGATGAGGCTTTCGATCAGTCCCGGGTCCCCGGCCGTCACTGCGGGCGTGAGGCGTTCGGCGAGGTCGATGCCCCTTTCTGTTGCCCGGCCGCGGCGGGAGGCGAGCACTCCTCGGACGACGTGGGCGAGGTCGAGGGTGTCGCGGCGGGCGACGCCGCCCTCGCCGGTGGCCAGGGCGAGCAGTGCCTGGACGAGCCGCTCCTGGTGTGCGCCGAGAGCGAGGGCCTCCTGGCAGGCCGAGCGCAGGGTGCCGGCGTCGGCATCGGGGTCGGCAAGGGTGACCTCGAGGAGGGTCCGCAGGCCGGCGAGGGGGGTGCGCAGCTCGTGGGAGGCGTTGGCGACGAAGTGTCGTTGAGCGTCGAAGGAGGCTTCGAGGCGGGCGAAGAGGTCGTCGAGGACGGAGCCAAGCTCGGTCAGCTCGTCGGCGGGCTCGCCGAGGTCGAGGCGCTGGTGGAGGTTTCCGGCCGAGATGGCCTTGGCGGTGGCGGTGACGGCCCGCAGGGGCCTGAGGAAGCGGCCGGCGACGAACCAGCCGGCGGCGAGGGCGATGGGGATGAGGAGGGCGAGCGCGACGGCGGAGCCGACGAGGAGCTGGTGCGGGCCGATCCCCTCCCCGGTGCCGGTGATCGCACCTGGCGCCTGGCTTCGGGCGGGAACGGTCGACTGGATGCCGGCCAGGGGGACGGTGACGACGGCGAGGACCACGATCCCGGCGACGTAGATGCCCGCAGCGTAGAAGAGCGCGAGCCGGGTCCGCAGGGACCGTCTGGGGAGCGGCCGGGGGTCGGTCATGGCGGCCCGATCCGGTAGCCGCCCTCGCGGATGGTCTCGATCACCGGCGGGTCGCCGAGTTTGGCCCGCAACCGGTGCATGGTGTGCTTGACCGCGGACGTGAAGGGGTCGGCCGCTTCGTCCCAGACGCGTTCGAGGAGTTCCTCGGCGGACAGAACCAGGCCGGGCGAGGCCAGCAGGCATTCAAGGAGCGCGAACTCCTTCGGGCTGAGCTCAAGGCGCCGGCCGGCGCGGAACGCCACCCGGCGAGCCGGATCCAGGGTGATGTCCCCGCAGGAGAGGGTGGGAGGAACCGGTGGGGTGGCCCGGCGGGCGAGGGCCCGGACACGGGCGACCAGTTCGGCGAAGGCGAACGGCTTGGGCAGGTAGTCGTCCGCACCGAGGCTGAGCCCGTCGACGCGGTCCTTGACGGTGCCGGCCGCGGTCAGCATCAGCACGCGGGTGCCGGAGCGGTCGCTGGCGAGTCGCCGGCAGATGTCGTCGCCGCCGACGCCGGGCAGGTCCCGGTCGAGGATGACCACGTCGTAGCGGACGGCGGCCACGCGGGCAAGGGCGTCGGTCCCGTCCAGCACGACGTCGACGGCCATGCCCTCGCGGCGCAGCCCGGTGCCGATCGAGCGGGCCAGCACCTCGAAGTCCTCGGCCACCAGGACCCTCACCGCGGATCACCGCCTGTCGTACGGGGAGGGCGGCGTGGCGGGCCGCCGGTTTGGGGTGCCATGCACCCAACGATGCCAGGCAGCGGGTTCCAACCAGGTCGCAGCGGCCGAGACCGGGCGGGAACCAGGCGGCATGTACAACAACCGGCATGAGACCACACCGAGCTGGCCGCTCACCCCGATGAGCGCCGCAGAGATCGCCGTCGCCGGGCTGCGCAAGCGGTACGGGGCGACCCGGGCCCTCGACGGCATGTCCTTCACCGTCCGCCCGGGGCTGGTGACCGGCTTCGTGGGCCCGAACGGGGCCGGCAAGTCCACCACGATGCGGGTGATCCTCGGCCTGGATGCGGTCGACGAGGGCACCGCGCTCGTCGAGGGAAGGCCGTACCGCAGCCTCCGGCACCCGCTGAGCCACGTCGGTTCAATCCTGGACCCGGCGGCGCACCCCAGCCGGAGCGCTCGCAACCACCTGCTGTGGCTGGCGCATTCACAGGGCCTGGCCGCGCGGCGGGTGGACCAGGTGATCGAGCAGGTCGGCCTCGCCTCCGCGGCCCGGCGCAAGGCCGGCGGCTACTCGCTGGGCATGCGGCAGCGGCTCGGCATCGCCGCGGCCCTGCTGGGCGACCCGCCGATCATCATGCTCGATGAGCCGTTCAACGGCATGGACCCCGACGGCATCGTATGGATGCGTGGCTTCCTGCGGTCGCTGGCCGCTCAGGGCCGCGCCGTCCTGGTGTCCAGCCATCTGATGAGCGAGGTGCAGGACGCCGCCGATCACCTCGTCGTGGTCGGGCGCGGCAAGGCCATCGCCGACGCCGGCGTGGCCGACCTGATCGCGGCCGCGTCCGGGAACCGGGTGGCCGTGCGTACCACGGCTCGGCCGGACGCGACGACGGTGCTCGGGCGTGCCGGCGCCGCCGTGGTGGCTACCGGCCGGGACACCATGACCGTCTCCGGCCTGCCGGCGGATCGCATCGTGGCGTTGCTCAGCCAGAGCGCCGTCCCGTTCTCGGAGGTCTCGGCGCACCGCGCCACGCTGGAGGACGTCTACCTGGAGCTCACGCGCGACGCGGTTGAGTTCCGCGCCGCGAAGCCGCGGGAGGTGTCGCCGTGACCCCCACCGTTACGCCGTACCGATCCGGCCAGCGGGAGGGGCGGGACGGCTTCCTCCAGTTGCTGCACGCGGAGTGGACGAAGTTCCGCACGGTCCGGGCCCTGGTGACCGGCGTGGTGGCTGCGGCGCTGATGGTGGTGCTGATCGCCCTGCTCGCCGGGGCCAGCAGCGATCAGAAGGGCTCACCGCCCGTTCCGGTCGGACCGGGCGGTGAACCGGTGACCGACAGCTTCTACTTCGTGCACCAGCCGATGGCCGGAAACGGCAGCATCACCGTCTCCGTTTCCGCGCTCAGGAGCAGCATCCCCGAGGGCCCCGGGGACCTGCGGCCCGGCACCGTGCCGTGGGCGAAGGCCGGGCTCATCATCAAGGAGAGCACCCGTCAGGGATCGCCCTACGCGGCGGTCATGGTGACCGGCAGCCACGGCGTGCGGATGCAGGACAACTACGTCAACGACACGGCCGGCCTCCCCGGCCCCGTCTCCGCCGCGTCTGTTCGCTGGCTGAGGCTGGACCGCTCGGGCGATGCGGTCACCGGATATGCCTCCGCCGACGGCACACACTGGACCACGGTGGGCACCGTGCACGTGCGCGGGCTCGGACCGACCGCGCAGGGCGGGCTGTTCGTCGCGTCTCCGCCTTCCGTGCAGGGCATGGGCACACGCGGCAGTGTGTCCACGGCCGTCTTCGAAGATCTTCGTGTCCAGGGGGGCTGGGCCGGTGGCGCCTGGACAGGCGATCAGGTGGGACCCGAATCCCCCAGCTTCGCCGGCTACCCGCAGAGCACGGCGGGTTCGTTCACGGGATCCGACGGCGACTTCACGGTGACCGGCGCCGGCGACATCGCGCCCGCCGTCCGCGGCACCCTGCCGACCGGCGGCACCCTCAAGGACCTCCTCACCGGCACGTTCGCCGCGCTGATCGCGGTGATCGTCGTGGGAACGCTGTACATCACCACGGAATACCGGAAGAACCTGATCCACGTCACCCTGGCCGCCAGCCCGAGACGGAGCCGGGTGCTGATGGCCAAGGCGATCGTGCTGGGCGTCGTCACCTTCGTCGCCGGGCTGGCGGGAGCGGTCGTCGCGGCTCCGGCCGGCGAGCGGCTCGCCCGGGCCAACGGCGTCTACGTCTTCCCGGTGTCGTCCTCAACCGAACTGCGGACGGCGCTCGGCACCGCGGCGCTGCTCGCGACCGCCTCGATCCTGGCCCTTGCCGTCGGCGCCATCGTCCGGCACGGCGCCGGCGCGATCACCGCCGTCCTTGTGGCCATCGTGCTGCCCTGCGTCCTGATCGCCAACCCGTTCATGCCCGCGAGCGTGTCGGACTGGCTGACGCGGGTGACGCCGGCCGCGGCCTTCGCCGTCCAGCAGACGCTCGTGCCGTATGACCAGGTCACGAGCATCTATACGCCGTACAACGGCTACTACCCGCTGGCACCGTGGGCCGGGCTCGCCGTCCTGGCCGGCTACGCGGTGGCAAGCCTGGCCGTAGCAGCCGTCCTTCTCCGCAGGAGGGACGCATGAGACCGGCCCTGCACGCGGAATGGACGAAGATACGGACCGTCGCCGGCCCCCTGTGGCTGCTGCTCGGCATGATCGCGGCGACAGTGGCCCTGAGCGCCGGGGCGGCCTCGGTGGTGACATGCACGTCCGCCGGCTGCGGCGGCGACATGACCAGGCTCTGCCTCACCGGCGTCGAGCTCGGCCAGGCGTTGGTCGCCATCCTGGCCGTGCTGGTCATCAGCGGCGAGTACAGCTCGGGCATGATCCGCACCACGCTCGCGGCGATGCCGCGCCGGGGCACCGTCCTCGCGGCCAAGGCCATCACCCTCACCGGTGTCGTGGCCGCGGCTGGAACCATCGCGGTCCTCGGGTCGCTGCTGGCCGGGCGGTTCATCCTGCCCCGCCACGCCTTCACCGCCGCCCGCGGCTACCCGGCCCTGTCCCTTGCCGACGGGCCCACACTGCGCGCGGCCGTCGGGTCGGTCCTCTACCTCGCCCTGATCGCCCTGCTCAGCCTCGGCATCGCTGCCATCGTGCGGGACTCCGCGACCGCCATCGGGGTCGTCCTCGGCCTGCTCTACCTTCTCCCCGTCATCTCCCAGGTGATCGGCAATCCGCACGTGCGGCGCCTGCTCCAGCAGATCGGGCCGATGAGCGCCGGGCTCGCCATCCGGGCCACCACCGATCTCCACAGCCTGCCCCTCAGCCCCTGGGCCGGTCTCGGCGTCACCGCCGGGTGGGCCGCCGCCGCGCTCGTGGCCGGCGGCCTGCTGCTGCGCAGACGCGACGCCTAGGCCCTGTCCGGGCGATCTTGTCGGATCAGCCCGCGGCGTCAGACGCGGTGCATCGCAAGGCGGAGGGTCGCCCTCGTACTGGGCGTACTTGGGCAAACCGTACACCCTTGTAGCTCAGGGAGTCACCAGGTCAGCGGGCATGAAGGAGCCCCGTCCCCGGTCGTGGCCGGTCGGGGACGGGGCTGGTTGTCCCTCACCGTCGTGTGGCACTCACGTGAGCGCACCATCGGTGCGCCGTCGAGCGGGAGGGGCGGGAGCGTGAGCGATGCGTGCGCTCACCTCTGCGCGGTGCTCCCCTCCGGGGGACTTCCCCACCAGGCTCCGCCCCGAGCACCCGAGGCGGAACGGGTGGGATCTTGCGACCCGCACGGCCGGGAGTGAGCACACGCGGCCCCCGACCGTACGGGGGTCATCGGCGGGTCAGCCGGTGTCCTGACCGGTCCCGATGAGGTAGCCGCCGAGTGCGGCGACCACCATGAACGAGGTCAGCACAAGCGGCCCGGCGAACCGCCCCGCCCAAGCTATGGCGCGCCGCCAGCAGGCGCCCCAGCGTCCGGGGGCGCGGTGCGTGGCGGGTGTCCGATCGGCCGTGCTGGCGGTGCCGGGCGGGGTTGGCGTGGCCGTGCCGTGTCCGTCCGGGGTGTGTGTGGGTTCAACGCGCCAGTGACGCTCAACGGTCACGAGGAACTGACTGTGATTCGGTCCGTGTTCCTGGTGTGGAGGATGGCCCAGCGCGCGACGGGATCGGGATCGCTGTCCACGCGCCCGGACGTGGCGGGGCAGGTGGTGCACTCGGCGAGATAGATCCCGTCCGGTGCTCCCTGCGCGCGTTCGGCGGTGAGCACCAGGTCGTTGCCTCTCAAGATGGTTCGCGTCACTGCCACGCCCCCGGCTCGACCTTGTAAGGGCGGGTGATGTGCTCGCGGTAGCGGACGTGCCCGGGGTTGTTCCTCAGATGCGCTAACGCCCAGGTGGCTCCGGCGTCGGCGTTGCCGGACACTCCGCATCGCGCGTCGCACGTCACGCACTGCATGACGAACGTGAGGGGCTCGGCGTCGGGGCCGGTGTCCGGCATGATCGTGTGCTCCCGGAACCGGTACGTCGCGCGGGTCATGCCCGCCTCCTTCCGGCGGAAGCGGCCCTCTTGCTGTGGTCGGGGTGGCGCTTGAGCAGCACGGCACAGTCGGTGACCTTGCTCAGGTCCCCCGCCTGCCGCGCCGCTTCCCTCTCGCGCTCCAGGCGGGCGCACTCGGCACAGTTCGCGCTCATGACACGCCTGCCAGGCGCTGTGCCTCTTCCAGCCGTCGCGCTATCGGGCATGACTGGTCGGGCGTGCACGTGTGGCACTCGTCCCGGTGCATGAGGTACGCGGCTTGGAGTTGTTAAAGGTCAGCGGTTCGGGGGTGTTCGGAGACGACACGATCTGTGGCCGTATCTCTCACCAGTGACCCCACGTTCGGGTGACCGTGGCTAACCTTGCTCACGGCTGCCTGCCTCTCTTGGTGATCAGGTGGTCCGCGCCCCCGGGCCGACGCACATCGGTTGCGGGGGTCTTCTGCGTCGTCCCAAGCTTCCGCGCTGCCTACGCGGCCGTTAGTGACCCATGACGGGTGTGACTCGCGACGACAGACGTAGACTTGGAGATCACCACTCGGCGACTCAGGGTTGGGTATGAAGCCGTCAGCAGCGCTCCCACGAGAGGTACTTGCCCGAAGTGACGTGCGGGACGCCATTGACGCACATGACTTCGGACGGCTGTTTTTTCTTGCCAGGAAATGGGCGGGGATCAGCTACAACCGCATGGCGGAAGCGTGTGACATTAAATCCTCCCGCGTCAGCGAGCTTGCGCGCGGCGAAGGTTCGATCACGACTCTGAGCAAGATTGAACAGATTGCCGACGCGTTGCGGATTCCCGGCCATATGCTCAGACTTGCACGTCGACCGTGGGAGCCATCGGCACACAGAACGACCGAGCGGCCCGCGAGTGGAGATTCCCGGCAGCTCCCCGTATTGAGCGGAGCAAGGGGAGACGTGTACGCGGAGGCAATCCGCGAGACTTCCCGCAAATTGGTTGCCCTCGATAACGAGCTTAACGGCCTGCCTATTGCTGACATGGCTGTGCGCGCTTTTAGGGCCGTACATCGACGTCTTGGGGACGGCGACTATGAAACTAGATACGAACGCGACATTCAGGCAGCGGGCGCAGAGTTGGCTGAAATTGCCGGATGGGCTCTCTTCAACGCGGGTCATTTTGCTGCCTCTCGAAGGTTCAATCAAGAAGCTCTCTTCCTTGCGAAGCTGTGCGGGGATCACTCGACAGAGCTTTTAATTCTTCAGAATATGGGCATGTTGGCCGGATGGGTTGGACGGTCGCGTGAGGAGTTGTCCATTGCTCGGTCCGCAATCGACCGTGAACCTTTGCCGCCACGGATCGAGGCGATGTTCCGAGCTAGGGAAGCGCAAGGGCTCGCAGCATCGGGTCAGAATGCAGACGCCTCACGCTCCTTCGGTCGCGCTCGTTCTCTGCTTCAAGACAGTGCGCCCGACGATGCCCCTAACTGGGCATGGTGGGTCACGGAAACAGAGATAGACAGGCAGGAGGGACGCGTACTGCATGAAACCGGGCAATGGGAAGCGGCTATCCCAATTCTTCAACGAGCCATGGAGAGAGATTCCGGCGCGCACGTAGGGTATCAAAACGTCGCCTCTGTACGCCTGCTTGCTTGCCTGCTAGATGTAAGAGCCTGGCAAGCGGCAGAGGAGGAATCCGAATGCCTTATTCCGGCTGTCGCTGAAATGTCTTCTGTCGTAACCCTCGAACTGCTAGCGAAGACGACTCGCAAGGGAAAAGGGATGACAGGGGCGCCGCCCAACCTTCGTGATGCCCTACACGGCATCGAAGAAGCAATAGGTGGTGATCCGTACGCACTTTGAGTACGGGAAACCCCCGTACCGGCCTGGGAAGGGCTGGCACGGGGGTTCGGTCGGTCAGCTCACGGCGCGGTCATTCGCGACCGGCATGGTCTGCGATTGCCCGGACTCAGCCAGCGACGTATATCGGCGCGCGGCAATCGGGTGCCACGACTCGTCGGCCGGAGGAACCTCCGAGCTGCTCCCGGCCCGAGCCTTCACCAGCTCCGGGCCATCGGGCTTGTTGCGCCCTGCGGCGCTGATCGGATCGCTTCGGGACCGGTCCTGGCATGGCTGCCACCCCCTTCGGTCCCTGCCACCGCTTCTCGGGCACCGGGCGTGTCCAGGCCGAAGCCTCCCGGGCTACGCAGGTCTGTGCGTGGTCCCGCCCGCGCTGGCTGTCGAGGCCCAAGGCCCTCCAGGCCCGGTCGACGTTCGTTCACGGCCCAGTCACTGCGCAGGATCGGGCACGGATGCACGTCCGGCAGCGCTCCAGGCGGCACGGGCTTGGGCCCGACAGCGTGAGGCGTGAAGAGTTCGAGAATCAGAGACCCTGGTTGATCACTCAATTACTCGCCTTGCGCGGGCTGTAGAACGCTGTGCGCCTCAGTTCGACAGCGACCGCAGGCCGGTACAGAATCTAGTACGAGCGCTTGCAGATTGGGGCCGTGACATGGATGAATCACCTAGCGACAAAACTGCGAGAGCTAGGCTTCTTGCGAAGCTCCACATTCCACTTGTGACCATCGGCGGATGTCTACTCGCAGCCGGACTAGCGGCCATGTTCCTAGGCCTCGACACAACGGCAGTCACCTTCACTTTGGCCTCCGGCGTCTTTCTAGTGGCACTAGGCGCCTTCTACCATCGAATCCGAGGCGTGGTGAAAGTTCCAGGCGGAGGGGAATTTTCAGTTGAACCGCTCTACGATTCCATCGACCAGGGGGAGATCCAATTGACCGAACGAGCCGTTACATCGGCCGAGGAGCTGGCTCCATGACAACAACCGAAATCGTGTTCGCCAACCAGGCCGCCGATAAGATTCGGTCCATTCCACTGGGGGAAAGACACAAATGGTTGGACCGACTCGTCGAAGAACTCTCAAAGAGACCAGAAACGAGTGAGTATTCGGTCGCCGTTCCTGGGACGGATTACGTTGCAGTCCACCTAGGCGACAGGGTCACCTTGGCACGCCCCATGACCGAATCAGAGCGGAAGAAGTTTGCTTCTGGCTCGGATGAGGCTTACTTCGTAGCCGATGTGATTCCCACCGAGGAGAAGCTCGGGAGGATGCTCTAGGGTTACCTCGTTGACAACCTTGGAACCCGTACAGCATCTGGACTGCTATACGCTTGCGGTCTTCCGGCCTTGATCGCGGGGGTATCCCCCAGGCCAGCGGCAAGGGTCCTCACATTGTGGGGACCCTTCGCGGGGACGTGCATAGTCTGCACTCCCCTTTGCTGCGAAGGTACCCACTTTGTGGGCTCCCTTGCCGTAAGGATACTCAGAATTGAGTACCCTTACGGCTGAGCCGTATCGACCGCATACGCCTTGAGGCCGTGGCTTACTGCGTGAGCGAGACCTTAGCGACCGCCGCGGGGTGTGGGTAGCCGAATCCGACGCGCATGGTGCCGCTTACGGCTACCTGGTCGGAGCTGAAATAGGCGTCTGCGCTGATGTCCACGCGCACGTCACGGCGGAGTACGACGAATACACGGTCGCGCGGGATTCCCCACACGGTGCCCGGGGTGACGGCCGGGGAGACGTACAGCGGAACGCCAGCGATCACCCGCCGCGTCGGCATCGTGGGGTCCGAGCCGAGGAGCGGCCGGTTGCTTCCGCTCTGTTCCTTGAGTTGGGCCAGGGCCAGCGCGTCGTTCGGGTGTGCGGTGAAACTCGTCAGCGTGGCGCCGACGTTCTCAGCCGCAGCGATAGCGGACAGGAACGGGTCGAGGTTCGTCCACTTCCGGCCGGCCGCGACCGCCGATATCCCGGTGAGCTTTTCCAGTCCGTGCGGTGCGGGATGGGGCAGGCTGCCGAAGAATGCGGCATCGACTTGGCGGGCGATGGAGCGGGCCAGGCCGTTGCCGACGATCTGCTGTGCGTCGGGGTTGGAGTCCTCGGCCAGTTCGGAGGAGACGACCGTCAGCCCGGCCACCTTGGCGGGGGCAACGACTTCTTCGCCTTCAAGGACCCATGCGGCTCCGGCGTCTTCCACCACGATCGGCAGATGCATCCGTGTCGAAGTGGTCGTGAGCGGAGTACCAACCTGGAAGGCCGTCGATTCGGCCTGTACGGGCTGGACGACAAGCGCCGCGTAGTCGTCGGGCGTGATGCCCTACGCCCCGGGCGAGGTGGTGAAGATTCCCAGACTCACTGTGCTGTCCTCTCGTGGTCAGAGTTCGCCGGATGACCGGCGTCGCTGAGGTAGGTTTTTCGTCATTCGTCAGTAAAAAATGACAGCCTGTAGAGTGCTCAGTTACTCCATGTAGAGAATCGGAGCGCCTTACTCCGGTTACTGGTGCGCAAGGGGTATCGGGTCAGCGATCGCTGACGTGTCGCAGATCACACAGATTGGTCACTCTCTGCTGCCTTCCGTGTTCTCTGGGAATGCAAAGAGCCCCCACCCCGGAACGTCGTCCAGAGTGAGGGCTGCAGCCGGGCCGCGTACGTCGTGGTTATCCGGCGCCGAGCACTCTCTTCCGCGCCCTCTCGGCCTCCAACGCCGCCATGAGCGCCGCCTCGAAGTCGTCATCCGGCCCCGTCCCGGGCCGCGTGGGCTGAACTTCGGCGAGAGAAGCGAGACGTCTTTCCTCCGCCCTTCTGCCACTCTCAGCGCGTCGGCGTAGGCCCGGGCCCTGTGCTGGCGCATCAACTCAGCCTCTCGGGTCTTGATGGCGAAGTACGCCTGAGCAGCGGCTACCTCGGGCTTGTGCGGGTCGTTCATCGCCACGAGGTAGGCGGCAAACCGGCTCAGCCGGTAGTCCTTGTACTTGCGCACGCCACCGAACGCCGTCGGATCGTCATAGTGCCGGACCTCCGTAATCACGTGCTGACCTGCGTCAACGCCCGTGTTGTCCATGACCCTTATCGCGCGCCGCACCGCGATGTCGGCGTCTTGCCACTTGTTGTAGCGGAACGTCTCGCCCATCAGCAGCTCACGTGCTGACCACTACTCGGAGCCGTCGTCGTCCACGCGCCGGGACGCGTCGAACGGCGAGACGGGGCGCAGTTCTCCACCCATCGTGTGCACTTCCCTCCGGGGCCACCCGCTTTGAGCGGACGGTTGCTTCGTCACTGGCAGGGGAACGCGTCGGTCTCCCGAGCAATGGAGGAGCACCGTAATCACCCACTGACCAGCGGAAACGGCATCACAGAGGCCAACGGAACTGACGCCCCGTGTCGTCCCTCAGACACGCGAACGGCCCGCCCTCTGGGACAACTCCCAGAGAGCGGGCCGCGAACGAGCCGTCAGGCGCGCTGTCAGGCTGCTTGCTCGTACTCCTCTGCTTCCTCGGCCGCCTGCTCGGCGGGTGTTGCCCACTGGACGGTCACGCGGTCGTCGCCGACGAAACGGGCGCCCGGACGGGACGCCTTGGTCACCGCTATGCGTTCGACCGCCAGGCCCAGCAGGTCACGCCGTAGCGCGTCGTCCGCCGCTTCCCACGCTCCGCGAGCCTGCCCATTGAGCAGGAACGAGACATCGACCGCCCCGCCGGACAGTTCGGCAAGCCGCTCCTCCGTAGCCGTCAGGCGTTCCTCCGCCTCCCGCTTCGCCGGTAGCCGGTACTTCGCGGAACGGCCCGCGTAGAAACCGGCCCGGTCATCCGCGTGGAACGCCTCAAGCGCCGCCTCAGCCGCCCGCACAGCGGCCACGGCTTCCCGTATCTCCGCCGTCTCCTCCGGCTTCATCAGTGCCGTCCAGCGCTGGGCAACGGCGATCATCAGCGGATCGTCGTCCTCCGCCCCGTTCATGCGCGACAGCCACAGCTCCGAGACGTAACGCTCCAGCGCTCCGCGCATCACCGACGCCTGCGCCGGACACGGACGCCCGGAAGCGCGGGAGTGACACACGTACGACTGACTGTCGGCCACCATCGCCCGGCCACAACCGGCGCACGTCAGCAGGCCCGACAGCAGATGCTTGCGCCGTCCCTCACGCGGCACGGTGGGGATGATCTGATGCCCCGACAGCACCCGCCGCGCCTTCTCCGCCAGCGTCGCCGGGATCATGCGCCGGAGCGCTCCACGCGCCACGCATCGGACGCGCTTGCCCTCGTCGGTCAGGTAGGGGACGGGCCGCTTGTTCTGCGTCACGGTCAGCCACCCCTCGTAAACGGGGTGGATCACGATCGAACGAACGCTGTCCGCGCGCCATGACTTGCCCCGTCCCGTCGTGATGCCCTCAGCGGTGAACTTCCGTGCCACGGCCCGTGCCGACAGCCCTTCGCTCACCTCCTTGAAGATGCGAAGGATGATGTCCCACGGGGAGTAGTCCCGGCCCTTGATCCACTTGGTATCGGGCTTGAGCTTCCGGTCGGTGTCCACCACCAGCCCGAAGGGCGCACGCCCCAGCCAACGCCCCTCGTTCCGCTGCCGGGTCTTGGTGCTGCGGATGTTGTAGGACAGCCGCAGCGAGTACTCCCGTGCGTCCTCCGCTCGCTGGATGATCCAGCGCCGGTCACGCTTGTTCGATGAGTCAAGCTGTTCGTAGTCGAAGATGACCCGCGCCTTGCCCAGGATCGGGCCGATCGCATCGATCCCCTTGCGGCTGAAGCGGTCCAGCGCGAAACACCACAACGCCGGAACCTCCCCATCAAGCACCGCCTTCATCGCCGCGTCGCACTTCGGGCGCTCCACGTCCGAGTAGGCGCTCAGGTTCTCCTTCCACACCTTCCGCACCCGGTAGCCGTTCTGATCCGCCCAGCGTCGGCCCCGCTCCTCCTGCGCCCGGAGGGAGAGCGCGTGTTCCCCGTCCCGGACGATCTTCGACTTCCTGACCAGTAGATCAAGCTCCGGCCGCTTCCCGGCCGCCTGCACTGCATGAGTCTTCATGCCCTTGGCGGAGCGCAAAGGTCGCCCGGCCACTGCCACACCCACGGTCACCACGTCCCTGACCTGCGGGAATCGGCCCGCCTCCCGAGGCTCCCAGAGTGTTGGGAACGCCTGGGCGGGCCCGACAACGCAGCGAGGTGCCGTGGCGCGAAGCGGTGGGGGTACCTCCCGCGCAGCGAAGCGGAGTGGGGGAGTCGCGGGCCCGGCAAGATCGCCCGGACAGGGCCCAGAGCCGGACAGGTCAGCAGAGCTCGATCGGGGAGCCGTGACCAGACGGCCGGCGACCCGCAGCGGCGGCCGCCGTGCTCGCCTCTGGCGCGGCGCGAGTTCAAGAGCCCCCATTATCATGGGCCTAGTCATCGAGACGATACGAGGGTGTCCGTGGTCACGATCAAGGACGTTGCGCTCCGTGCGGGGGTGACGAAGCAGACCGTGTCCAACGTGATCAACAAGCGTCCCGTGGTCAGCCCCGTCACGCGCGAGCGCGTCGAGCGGGCCATAGCGGAGCTCGGCTACACCCCGAACCTGCTGGCCCGGGGCCTTGCGACCGGGCAGACGATGATGGTCGGCCTCGTCGTGCCCACCATCGCCGACCCCTTCTACGCCGAGCTGGTGGAGGACCTGGAGCGCTCCCTGGATGCGGAGGGCTACAGCATCGCGCTCTGCACCACCTACGGCGATCCCGAGCGCGCCCGCGGGCAGTTGGAGATCCTCAAGCGGCGGTACATCGACGGGCTCATCCTCGCCGACGACGGGAACGTCAGTCACCATGTCGATCTGCTGACCGAGTTGGGGCTCCCGTTCGTGCTGTGCGCCTCGGAGACCGAGACCCCCTCCGGCATCAGTGTGGTGACCTTCGACCACGGCCACGCCGGCTACCTCGCCGCCCAGCACCTGCGCGACCTGGGGCACCGGGACATCGCCGTGGTCGGTGACCTGCCACCGCACCGGGTGCGGCTGGAGGGGGCGCGGCGTGCGCTCGCCGAGGCGTCCATCGTCATCGAGCCCTCGCGGATCGGGACGGCCAGGGAGTCGTCGCAGCCTGGCGGGTTCGAGGCCGCGATGAGCGTGCTGACCGAGCACCCCGAGGTGACCGCCGTGTTGGCGACGCACGACCTGCTGGCGCTCGGCGTGCTCCAGGCGGCGGCCGACCTCGGCCGTGCGGTGCCCGGCTCCCTCTCCGTGGCCGGCATCGACGACATGGCCGAGGCCGACCAGTCCCATCCGCCGCTGACGACGGTGGCCTTCGCCAAGCGGCGCATGGCCCAGGCGTCGACCGAGCTGCTCGTCCGCGCGCTCAGGTCGGGCCGGCGGGAGCCGGGTGTGACCTCGCTCAGCCCGGACCTCGTCGTCCGCGCGAGCACGGCGCCTCCGCCCGGCAGCTGAGGCGCCGGGCCGCACCGGCGGTCACACGCTCAGGCGCCGCTGCCGACGCCGAACAGGGTGCGGGCGAAGTACTGGGTGTCGAAGAACTCCCGCATGCTGGTGATCCGGCCGTCGGTCACGGTGAAGTGGGCGCTGATGTCCGCGCGGTACGGGGCGCCGTCCACGGTCGTGCCGCGCGTGACGCACTCGACGACCACCTCCGAGCCCTCGGCGACCACGTGCGCGACGTCCACGGCGTACTCCGCCCCGGGATCGAACCGCTCGGCCATGGGCGCGAAGAACTTCTCCGAGATCTCCTGCGGACCCGTCCACACCCCCGCCACCGGGTGGTCGCCGGGGATGCGGTACGCGGCGTCCGGCGCCAGCACCTCGGCCAGCGTGGCGAGGTCGCGCTCCCGCAGCGCCCCGAGGTAGCGCAGGACCACGCTGCGTGCGTCGGGGTGTGCGGCGGGGTCCGTGTCGGCGGATGTCATGCCGTCTCCTCCAGCAGTTCCGGGGTGAGCGCCGCCCGCATCGGGCGGGCGAGCACGGATAGCGGCGCCACGCGCATGTAGGCGTTGCGCAGCAGCGCCGACATGGGGTTCTGGAGCTGCTCCATGCCAGTCAGCCGGTAGGAGACCTCGACCATCGTCCTGGTCCGCTCCCGCCGCAGGTCCTCGTACGCCCGCAGCGCGGCCGGCGGGTCGGGTATCCGGGCCAGGCACTGGGCCAGCACGACGGCGTCCTCGATCGCCGTGCTGCCGCCCTGGCCGAGGGCGGGCATCATCGGGTGCGCGGCGTCGCCGAGCAGCGTCACCGGGCCCTCGCCCCAGCGCTCCAGGAACGGCCGGTCCTGCGCCGGCACGGCCAGGATGTCGCCCGGTGGCGTCGCGTCGATCGCCTCGCACACCTCCGCCGCCCAGCCGTCGTAGGCCCGCAGCAGCTGTTCCCTGTCGCCGTTGCCGCTGCGGGCGGAGGCGGCCGGGACGTTCTTCGTGCCCCACCAGTAGACCCGGCCGTGGCCCACGTCATGGATGCCGAAGCGCTGCCCGCGGCCCCAGTAGTGCCCGTTGGAGCCGGGGGCCACCCGTGGATGCGTGAACGGCGTGACGGCCAGCCAGCAGACGAACCCGCCGTAGCGCGGCTCCTCGGCCCCGGCGTGCTGGCGGCGCACCGCCGAGTTGATGCCGTCGGCGCCGATCAGCACGTCGCCGGTGGCCTCCCGGCCGTCGGCGAACCGCACCCGGACGCGGCCGTCCTCGACCCGGAGGCCGGCCGACTCCTTGCTGTCCATGACGACGACGGCCAGCGCCTCCCCCTCGTGCGGCGGGGCGGTGAGGGTGGTCCCGGCCCGTTCGATCCCGGGCAACGCCGCCGGGGTGGGCAGCCTGAGATAGGACAGGGTGACGTCGAACAGCCTGCGGTCTCCGGGGTCGCCGACCATGACCGGCGGCAGCTCGCGCAGCACCTCGCTCAGCGGCAGCCGCTCGTGCCGCCGCAGCCGCCCCACCGCGACGCGCGCCTGACGGGCGAGCGCGGGCAGCGACACGCCCGCCGGCACGGGCAGGCGCAGCGGCAGGGTGTTGGCGTACAGGCCGACCGTCGCCCGGTCCGCGGGGGTGTGACGGTTCAGCAGGGGGACGCCGATCACCGGGGCGTCGGTGCGGTGCGTCCGGGACAGGCACACGGCGAGCGCGGCGGCGAGGAACGGGAAGGGGTGGCCGCCGGCCCGGCGGATGCGGGCCGGCGTCTCGGGGTCGATGACGAGGGTGTGGCGCCCGGATCCGGCGCCGGTCCCGGCGGCGGCGCCGCGGGTGCCGCCGGAGCGGCGGGTACGGCGGGTGCGGCGGAAGAACGCCGGTTCCATGCCGGAGAGGGCGTCGCGGTGGAACGCGCGGTCCGCGTCGTGGGCGGGCGAGGCGAGGTACTCCTCGCAGGCGGTGACGGCCGTCCGCACGGACGGCGCCGCCACGGCGGCGGGCTCCTCGCCCCGGGCGTGGCGGGCGTAGTCCTCGATCAGCTGGACGCGGATCAGGTTCGCCGACCAGCCGTCCGTGATCAGGTGGTGGGTCTTCAGGAAGAGGTGGGTGACGGTGGCGCTCTCGCGCAGCAGGGCCGCCCGGAACAGCCGCGGGCTCTCCCCCAGCGGGAACGGCTCCTTCAGCGCCTCGTCGCACCACCGTCGGCAGGCCTCGGCGGGGCGGCCCGCGGTGGAGAGGTCGACGACCTCGACCGCGTCCCGCGCGGGGTCCTCCGGGTCCCCTGGGTCGTCGGGGTCGTCGGGGTCGTCGGGGTCGTCGGGGTCGTCGGGGTCGTCCACGAGCGCATCGGCCAGCCACTGCCAGGGCACTCCCTCGTCCTCGGCCACGCGGAGGCGAAAGGCGTCGTGGCGATCCAGCACGCGCCGGAAGCAGGCGCGTAACGCCTCCACGTCCACGTCGCCGACGAACGTCTCGTGCACCATGGTGTTGAACTGAGGGGTGCCCGGCGTGTGGCGTTCGGCGGACCACACGTCGCGCTGATAGGCGCTCAGCGCGAAGCGGGCCGACGCCGGCGGGGCAGACGCGGACGGGGTGTGCATGGCAGCGGGCTGTCCCTCTTCACCTTCAGCGCTCCGCCAGCCGGAGCGCGGAGGACGGGCAGGTGGCCACGGCCTTCCGCACCCCGTCGAGCAGCTCCTCGCCGGGCTGCTCGACGAGCAGGACGGTGACGCCGTCCTCGTCCCGCTGGTCGAAGACGTCCGGGGCGGCCAGGACGCAATGCCCCGATCCCACGCACTTCGGTTCGTCCAGTTCCAGACGCATGGTTGTTCTCTCTGTGTTCTTCCGCCGGAGCGTCCGGCGGGTGGGGTTGCCAGGTGATCGCGCCGGGTGGGCCGCTGCGCGTCCGGCTTACGGCCGCGTCGCGCGGAACGCGGCGTACCGCTCCTCGATGAGGTCGACGACGTGGCGGGTGGGGATCTGCCGGATGTGCCGGGGCATGGGCTCCCAGCCGGGGACGACGTTCACCTCGACCACGACGAACCCGTCGTCGACGCGGATGACGTCCACGCCCGCGTAGCTCAACTCCATGGCCTCGGTGGCGCGGACGGCGATGTCCACGACGCCGGGAGACGGGTCGATGAGCTTGACGTCGATGTCCCACGGAATCCCGGTCTCGTGGCCGGGGAAGGGCTTCCACAGCTCCCCGTGCGTGCCGAAGAGCGCGGTGAACGCCGGCTTGCCGTTGACGATCAGCACCCGCAGGTCGCCCTCGTGCGGGATGTACCGCTGGCAGATCAGCACGCCGTACTGGCCGAGCATCTCCTCGACCTTCTTGGTGTCCACATCGGTGAGCTCGCCGACGAAGCGCTCCACGTCGGTGCCGTAAAAGCCGACGGAGGGCTTGAGCACCACGGAGCCCCAGTCCTCGCGCGCGGCGTGGAAGTCCTCCAGCGAGCGGCAGGAGCGGGTCTCGGGGACGGGGATGCCCGCCTCGGTGAGCCGGTGCAGCATGGCGAACTTGCTGACCACCCGCAGGTGTGTCTCCACGGGGTCGAGCATCAGCAGGCCGGGGACGCCGGAGAGCAGTTGGAGCTGCTCCGAGGTGTCCCGCCAGTTCTCGTAGCCGACGTTCGCCCGGGACAGCACGACGTCGAACTCGGTGGCCGGCGTGCCGGCGATCGTGGGGACGGTCCCGTTCGGCACGGCCATGCAGCCGATGTCGTCCGACGCGAAGAGGGTGGTGTCGTGTCCGCGAGCGCTGGCGTGTTCGGCGATTTCGACGGACTCGATCTCACCGCGCGCCCAGGCGAAGACTCCGAGTTTCATTGCGCTCCTCCCAATGATAGCCGTGGCCATCGGCAGCAATTGGTCATTTCTTTTGTGCCGACGAGGCGAAATGGCGGTGGCCTGGCGTCGATCACGGGGAGCGATGGTGCCGCAAAGGCGCGGCTATGACAATCGCCGGTGTCCCGCCGGCGAGACACGGGGCGTTCGGGCCTTCGCCGCTACGGCGGTGCTGACCTGCCGCCGGGCCCGGCGGCCGCACGTCGCGGCAGGCCGCGGGAGAACGGCTCCGCGGCGCCGGATGCCGGCTATCGAACGCCGCCGGTGACCGCTCCGCTTTGTGTTCGTCCACGACCCGCGCGGGCCGCGTTCTTTCCAAGGCCAACTCTCCTTGCTGCGGCCCGACGTCCTCTGGTACAACATCCGCGTCAAGCTATTGTCTGGCCGGATTCTCGATGGTCGCTGAAGTGGCCTTGTGGAAATTGGCGGTCGGAGCCGCGCGCCGTTTCCTCCCTCATTCCTGGGTGCTTGACATTGACGCCGTGATGGACGTCCTGATGGACGTCGTGACCGTTTGACCGCTGCAAATTCATCTGGAGGACCATCGTGAGTGATCCGTCCGTCCTGGAGGACGTCGACAGCGAGACCATGTACCAGGGGAAGACCCCGGTCGGGACCAGGATGCCCTGGGACATCGGCGAGCCCCAGCCGGCCCTGGTGGCGCTCGAGGACGCCGGCGAGATACGCGGTGACGTGCTCGACGTCGGGTGCGGGCTCGGCGACAACGCCGCGTTCCTGGCCTCCCGGGGGCACCGCGTGACGGCCATCGACGAGGCGCCTACGGCGATCGAGGAGGCCCGGCGGCGGGCCGGCGGGAAGGGCGACATCACCTTCGCGGTCGCGGACGCGATGAAGCTGGACGGCTACGAGGACAGCTTCGACACCGTCATCGACAGCGCCCTCTACCACAACCTGACCGACGAACAGCGGGCCACCTACGTGGCCGCGCTGCACCGCGCGGCCCGCCCGGGCGCGCGGCTCCACATCCTCAGCTTCTCCGACGCCATGCCCGAGGAGTTCCCGGAGTGCTTCCGGGTCACCGAGCAGAACCTCCGCGGCATCCTCGGCGCCTCCTGGACCATCACCGCCCTGGAGCGGACGGCGTACACGAGCGCGATGACCCGCGAGGTGCTGCCCCAGTTCGTCCGCCTGCTGTCGAACCAGGACATCGACGAGGAGACGGTGCGGGCACTGCCGGTGGACGAGCAGGGCCGGTTGAGGCTGCCGATCTGGCGGCTGACCGCGACCCGCGCCTGACCTGCCCCACGGCGACGGGCCGCGGTCCTTCGATTCTCGTCCACGAAAGTCGGCCAGCGATGCGATACGGAGACCCAGAAGTGCGACTTGCGCAGTTGATGGCAGATGTGATGGAGCGCTACGCGGACCGGCCCGCCGTTGGCGAACGGGCAAGAGAGCTCGCGCCGGATCCCAGCACGGGTCGCGTCTCGCTCCGCCTGCTGCCGCGATACGAGACCACCAGCTTCCGCGAGCTGTGGGCGCGTGTCCGCGCGGTGGCCAGTGAATGGCACCACCACGCGGAACACGCGCTGAACGCCGGCGACCGGGTCGCGCTCCTGGGTTTCACGAGTCGTGACTACGCGACGCTCGATCTGGCCTGCGTCCATCTCGGCGCGGTGAGCGTCCCGCTCCAGGCCAGCGCTCCCGTGTCGCAACTGGAGTCGGTCATCGGGGAGACGCGGCCGCTCATCGTCGCCGCCGCCGTGGAGAACCTGGACGCCGCGGTCGAACTGATACGCGACGGTTCCTCGGTCCGGCGCCTGGTGGTCTTCGACTACCACCCGGAGGTCACCGATCAGCTGGAGAGGTTCACCGCCGCCCGCGACCGCCTGGCACAGGCCGGTCGCGACGTGGCGGTCGAGCCCCTGCCGGACATCGCCGAGCGGGGGGCCGCGCTGCCCGGCGCGCCGCTGTTCACGCCCGCCGACGACGACGATCCGCTGTCCATGCTCATCTACACCTCGGGAAGCACCGGGGCCTCCAAGGGCGCCATGTACACCGAGCGGCTGTCGAGGGAGATGTGGGGCGGCGCCTGGTCGAGGATGTTCTCCGGCACGGCGGCGACGAGCATCAACTACATGCCGATGAGCCACGCCGTCGGACACGCTTCTCTGAAGAACACCCTCGCGCGCGGTGGCACCAGCTACTTCACGGCGAGCAGCGACCTGTCGACGTTTCTCGAGGACATCGCGCTGGCGCGTCCCACGGAGCTGTCGCTGGTGCCGCGCGTCTGCGAGATGCTCTTCGAGAAGTACCAGAGCGAACTCAGCCGGCGGGCACCGGCGGAGGGCGGCGACCGGGAGAAGACCGAGTCCGAGGTCAGGGCGGAGATGCGCGGGAATCTCCTGGGCGGCCGGGTCTCCTGGGCGAGTTCGACGTCCGCGCCGCTGTCCACCGAGCTGACCGCGTTCATCGAGTCCCTGCTGGACCTCAGGCTGCACATCATCTACGGCTCCACCGAGACCGGCGCCATCTCGGTCGACAAGGAGCTGCTGCGCCCATGGGTCATCGACTACCGTCTCGCCGACGTGCCCGAGCTCGGCTACCGCCGGACGGACTCTCCTCACCCGCGCGGGGAGCTGCTGCTCAGGACCGAAACCCTCATCCCCGGGTACTACCAGCAGCCCGAGCGGACGGCGGAGATCGTCGACGAGGAGGGCTACTACAGGACGGGCGACATCGTCGCGGAGACCGGGCCGGGCCGCTTCGTCGTCGTGGACCGGCGCAAGAACGTCCTGAAGCTGTCGCAGGGCGAGTTCGTGGCCGTCTCGCGCCTGGAGGCCATCTTCGCCGCCAGTCCCCTGCTCAGCCAGATCTTCGTCTACGGCAACAGCGAACAGTCCTATCTGCTCGCCGTGGTCGTTCCCACTCCCGACGCCCTCCAGGAGTCCGGTGACGACCGGGACGCCCTGAGGCGGCGTCTCACCGAGTCGTTCCAGCGGACGGCGAACGAGGCGCGACTGAACTCCTACGAGATCCCGCGCGAGTTCCTGATCGAGACGGAGCCGTTCAGCCACGCGAACGGCCTGCTCTCGGACTCCGGAAAGCTGCTGCGGCCCCAGCTCCTGGACCGGTACCGCGAGCGCCTGGAAGGCCTGTACTCCGAGGTCACCGCCCGCGCGGACCGGGAGCTGCTGGAGCTGCGCCGCGACGGTGGGAACCGGCCCGCCCTGGAGACGATCCAGCGGGCCACCCGGGCGCTGCTCGCCGGCTCCGCCGCCGAGGCGAGCCCCACGGCGCACTTCCGGGAGCTGGGCGGAGACTCCCTGTCCGCGGTGTCCTTCTCCGACCTGCTGCATGACATCTTCGGCATCTGGGTTCCCATCGACGTCATCATCAGCCCGGCGACCGATCTGCGGCGGCTGGCCGACTACGTCGAGTCGAAGCGCGAGACCGAGCGGAAGCAGCCCACCTTCGCGTCGGTGCACGGCGAGGACAGCACCGAGGTCCGCGCCGGGGACCTCGCCCTGGACACGTTCATCGACGCGCACACACGCGCCGACGCCCCGTCCCTTCCCCGCCCGACGGGTGCGCCGCGGACCGTGCTGCTGACGGGAGCGAGCGGCTATCTCGGCCGCTTCCTGTGCCTGGAGTGGCTGGAGAAGCTGGGCGAGGCGGGCGGGAAGCTGATCTGCCTCGTGCGCGGGAACGACGCGGCCGCGGCCAGGAAGCGGCTGGAGGAGGCGTTCGTCAGCGGTGACGAGGACCTCGTCCGCGCCTTCCGGGACCGGGCGGAGGAACATCTGGAGGTCGTGGCGGGCGACATCGCCCAGCCGCAGCTGGGGCTGGACGACCAGACCTGGAAGCGGCTGTCCGCCGACGTGGACCTGATCGTCCACGCCGGCGCCCTGGTGAACCAGGTCCTGCCGTACCCCCAGTTCTTCGAGGCCAACGTGGTCGGCACCGCCGAGCTGATCCGTCTGGGGCTCACCGGCCGGATCAAGCCGTTCACGTACATCTCCAGCGTGGCCGTCGCCATCACCGACGACGGACAGGCGGCCCTGGACGAGGACTCCGACGTGCGGACCGCGCTTCCCGTCCAGCCGGTCGGGGGGGCCTACGCCGCTGGTTACACGACGAGCAAGTGGGCCGGAGAGGTGCTGCTCCGGGAAGCGCACGAGCTGTACGGTCTCCCGGTCACCACCTTCCGGTCGAACCAGATCCTCGCGCACAGCCGGTACGGCGGGCAGCTGAACGTCTCGGACCAGTTCACGCGCCTGTTGTTCAGCCTCATCGCCACCGGCGTCGCGCCGCGCTCCTTCTACCGCACCGACAGCGAGGGAAACCGCCCGCGCGCCCACGTCGACGCGCTGCCGGTGGACTTCACCGCCGCCGCCGTCGTGGCTCTGGGCGGGCAGACCACGGACGGCTACCAGACCTTCCACCTGGTGAACCCCCACGACGACGGCGTCTCGTACGACGTCTTCGTCGACTGGCTGACCGACGCGGGGCAGCGCGTCGAGCGGGTGGACGACTACGCCGACTGGCTCGCCCGGTTCGAGGCGGCCCTGCGCGCCCTGCCCGAGGCCGGGCGGCAGCATTCGGCGCTGCCGATCCTCCACGCACTCGAGGTTCCCGAAGATCCGGTTCTCGGGTCCCCTGTTCCGTCCGACCGGTTCCGTGCCGCCGTACGGGCCGCCAAGATCGGCCCGGCCGAGGACATTCCGCGGCTTTCGCCGTCCCTTATCAGGAAGTACGTCACCGACCTGAAGCAGCTCATTCCCTCCTAGACCCCCACCGGGCCGCCCGAGCTGCCGCTCGTTCGGCCCGGATCCTGGGACCACCGTGGGCGCCGCCCTTATGCCCGGCTTGAGGACACAACACCGGCCGGCTCGTGGGCGGCGCCCACTGGCGTGTTGTCGCGGGGGGCGATGACGGTACCGCGATGACGGTACTGCGGGGTGATGACAGTTTCTTGATCCGTGCGGTATGCCGAGGTCATGCGGTATCCACAAGGTGGCGGTCCGACGGCCGAGCGGGAGCGGCTCCTCCGGCTTCCCTCCGTTCAACGCTGCTACAACGAATCCCCAACGCCCTGCTGTCACGGTCCGTCCGATGGAGAGTCTGACGGAACGTGACGACGACCACGGGCTGGAGTCGGCCGCGGCGGTGCTGCGCGGCGACGACTCCGGGCGCCGCCGCGCCGGACGCTCTCCCCATCGCGGAATGCCGGGGCATTCCCCCGCGCGGCATTCCGGAGCCGGGGCAGCGGACCGCGTTGCACAATTTCTCCCACTTCTCCACTACTGCTCGGAAATCCCGTTACCGGGCGCGTAGGCACGCCTTTCCGCCGCGCCGGGATGGATCCCGGAGGGACGGGTCCCGGATCGCACCGAGTAGCGTCCGCACCGGGCCCGACGAGGAGGGGACATATCACTTAAGTAGTGACTCACGCTACAAAACCACCGAAGCGCACAGGTGAAAGAATCTCGCTGTAGTGTTCGCGTACGAGGGGCAACCGAGCATGGCAACCAACATCGATTCAGACGGCATTCTGACGTCACCTACGTCAATGCCAAGAGATCTCCGAATATCCGTCATGGGCCCGTTGCGCGCGCGGATGGGTGACGTCGCGCTCGACCTCGGGCCGTGCCGGCAGCAGGCGGTGTTCGCCGTTCTGCTGTTCCACGCGAACCAGGTCATCACGCCCACGGAGATCCTCAAGGCCGTCTGGGGCGAAAAGCTGCCCGGCAGCGGCGCCAAGGTGATTCCCCCCTACATGTACCGGCTGCGGGGGCTGCTGTCGTCCGGCCCCTACGACCTCACCGGGGCGATCAGGACCTCGCGGGAGGGCTACATCCTCCGCCTCGGTCCCCGCCAGCTCGATGTCGAACGGTTCCGGGAGGAGGTGGACCGGGCGACGGCCGCCGAGGAGAGCGGCAACACCGAGGAGGCATCCGCCCTGCTGACGACGGCGCTCGGCCGCTGGTACGGCGAGCCGCTCGCCGGCCTTCCCGGGCCGTTCCTGGAGAGCCAGCGCTGGCACCTGACGGAACAGCGGCTGTCGGTGCTGGAGCGGCGTATCGCGCTGGACCTGCAGCTGGAACGCCATGACACCGTCATCCCGGAGCTGGCCGCGCTGCTGGCCGCCCATCCGCTGCGTGAACGCCTCGCCGCCATGCTGATGACCGCGTTCGTCCGGCGCAATCGGCAGGCCGACGCGCTGGCCGTCTTCGCCAGGACCCGCACGGCCCTGGTCGAGCAGCTCGGCATGGAGCCCGGGCCCGAGCTGAGGGCCGTCCACGAATCGGTGCTGCGCGCCGAACCGCAGGCGGCGGCCCGCCTTCCACGGCCCCGTGCCCGGCCCGGCGCGACGCCCGCCAAGGCGACGCCCGTGGCGCCGGAACTCCCCTCGTCGCACCGCCCGCCGGTCACGGCCTACTGCGACCTTCCCCACGTCACCTCCACCTTCGTCGGCCGCGCGCACGAACTCGCCGTGCTGACGGGCTCCGTGCGCGGCGGCACCACGCCGGGAGCGCGGGTGGACGTCATCGACGGGATGCCCGGCAGCGGCAAGACCACGCTCGCCGTCCAGTGCGCCCGCCTGCTGGCACCGCACTACCCGGACGGGCAGCTCTTCGTCGACCTGCTGGGCGACACCGCCGACCGGGAGCCGCTGAGCCCCGGGACCGCCCTGTCCGTGCTCATGCGGGCCGCGGGCGTCGGCGACGCCGGCCACCGCTCCCTCGACGAGCAGGTGAGACGGTGGCGGGCCGCGCTCGCCGACCGGCGCATGCTCCTGGTCCTCGACGGAGCCGCCGGCGTCCGGCAGGTGCGCGCCCTCATTCCGGGCGGGCCGCTGTGCCGCGTCATCATCACCAGCCGGCGGCGGCTGATCGGGCTGACCACCACCACCGTGCTCTCGCTCGACGTGCTCTCGCTCGCGGAGGCGGTCGAGCTCTTCACCACGATCGTGGGCCGCGACAGAATCCGCGGAGAGGAGGAACGCGTCCCCGAGGTCGTGGAACTGTGCGGGTGCCTGCCGAACACGGTCCGGATCGCCGCGGACCGGCTCGTGCACCGCCCCTCGTGGACGCTGGCCGACATGGTCAGCCGGCTCCGCGACCCGGCGGCAGGACTCCGGTTCTTCCGCGCCGACGACCGCTGCGTCGAAGGCGCCCTGCTGAACGCCTACAACTCCCTTTCGGCACAGCAGATACGCATCGTGCGTGTGCTGTGCACGAATTCCCCGGCCGACCGGGACCTGGACCAGATCTCCCGGGAGACAGGAATGTCCCCCCTGGCGCTCCAGGACGACCTGGAGCATCTGCTGAACGAGCATCTGCTGTGTCAGCCACGGGGACACACGTTCCGGCTCAACGAACTCGTTCGCCGGCACATCCTCGCGTTGACCATGGCGGGCACCCTCCCCGCGGCGCTTCGCGACCACCTGGCCGGATAGCCCTTTCGCGTTGCCCGGACGGGCCGCCGCCGGACCGCCGGCGGCGGATCCCGCCGGCCGAAACCCAACCCGCCGGTAGCCATCGGGATTTCATCGAGTCGCTATCGATGCACCACCGGCCCCCTTTAGTGTCACCATGTGAAGAACGCACTCCCAGCCGGAACGGGACGTGTCGTCGATGAACGATCATCTTCGCTCTGACCCAAACTCGCCAGGAATGTGATGCCGAATTCCGTGAGCAATCCGCAAGGCCGGTCGGCGATTTCCACGCGACCCAGCCAGCTACGCCAGAAAGCTTTGCCCACCGGTAATATCATGGCCACCCGGGTCGGCCTCAAGATTCCCGGGCCGCTCCCGTTCGACGAATGGGAACAGGCCGGCCTGAAGATTTTCCGCATCGCCGAGTCCTCATGCTGGTGCCTGGGGGACTGGCTGCTCTACGGGAAGAGCAGGTACTCGGACCGCTATCGCAAGGCGATCGAGGCCGCCGGCCTCGACTACCAGACGCTGCGCAACTACGCCTGGGTCGCCCGGCAGTTCGAGCTGTGGCGACGCCGGGAGAACCTCAGTTTCCAGCACCACGCGGAGGTCGCCGGGCTGCCGTCCGAGGAGCAGGACCAGTGGCTCGACCGCGCCGAGCGAGAGGGGTGGTCGCGGAACAAGCTCAGGGACCAGCTGCGGGCCAGCCGCGGGGACGGCGTCGAACGTCCCGGGCCCGGCACCGCGGTGGCCCTGCCGAAGGTGTCGGTGCCCCACGAGCACATCGCCCTGTGGCGTGACGCCGCGCTCCGCTCCGGCATCGACTTCAAGCTCTGGCTGATCAAGGCGCTCGACGAGGCCGCGGCCAGCGAACTCGAGTTCTCGGGAGACCAGGAACAAGTGAAGTCCGCCGTGACCTGACGACGAGGAGACGAAGCGGATCAGGGGGCGTGTCCGGGCGGTCGCCCGGCACGCCCCCTGACGCGTGGCCACGGGCAGGGCCAGGGGGCGGGGGGTCACGAGGAGAACACCAGCACCGCGTTCTGCCCGCCGAAGCCGAAGGAGTTGTTCACCGCCACGTCCACCGTCACGTGGCGGACGCCGCCGGCCACGACGTCCAGCTCGACCTCGGGGTCCTGCCGCTCCAGGTTGGCCGTCGGCGGGATCATGCCGGTGGACACCGACAGCACACACAGCGCGGCCTCGATCGCGCCGGCCGCGCCGAGGGTGTGCCCCAGCGCGCCCTTGGCGGAGCTGACGGCGACGCCGGCGCCGAGCGTCGCGGCCACGACCCTCGCCTCGGTGAGATCGTTCAGCGGCGTGGACGTGCCGTGCGCGTTGACGTAGTCGACATCCCCCGCGCCGGCCCCCGCCTCCTCCAGCGCGCCGGTCAACGCCCGCGAGGCCGCGGCGCCCGTCGGGTCCGGCGCCGTCATGTGGTGGCCGTCCGCGGACGCGCCGTACCCGGCCACCCGGGCGAGAACGGCCGCTCCCCGCGCCGCCGCGTGCGACTCCCTCTCGAGCACCAGGATCCCGCTGCCCTCGCCGATGACGAAGCCGTCCCGGTCGGCGTCGAAGGGCCGGGACGCGGCAGCCGGCTCCGCCACTCGACGGGACAGCGCGCCCATCCGGGCGAAGCCGCTGACCATCAGCGGGGTGACGGCGGCGTCGGTGCCGCCCGCGATCACCACGTCGCAGCGGCCCGTACGGATCAGCTCCGCCGCGGCGCCGACCGCCGTGGCCCCCGACGCGCAGGCGGTCGCCGTGACGAAGTTCGGGCCGGTCGCGCCGAGGTCCATCGCGAGGTGCCCGGCCACCATGTTGTGCATGAACATCGGGATGAGCAGCGAGGAGACGCCGCGCGGGCCACGCTCGGCCATCCGCCGCTGCTGGGCCTCCGAGGTCGCCACCCCGCCCAGCGCGCTGCCCACCACCACGCCCACCCGGGCGCCGCACCACGTGGCCGGATCGAGCCCGGCCTCCGCGACGGCCTCCCGGGCGGCGACGAGCGCGAGCTGCGTGAAACGGTCGTGCACGAGCGTGCTGCGCCGATCCACCAGCCGGTCGGCGTCGAAGTCCGGCACCGTGCACGAGATGGTGACCGGCAGCCCGGCGAGACGGGGGTCGTCCGCGGCCGTCGGCCGGCCCGCGCAGACCGCGTCCCACGTCGCCTTCGTGCCGACGCCGGCCGCCGTGACCAGCCCCAGGCCGGTCACGGCCACTCCGTGCGCCGTCACGACGGCTTGCCCGCCCTGGCGAGCTGTTCGTCGACGAGCTCCCCGACCCGGGCCAGCGAGCTCGTCGGCTCGACGTCCTCGTCCTCGATCTGCACGCCGAGGTCCTCCTCGATCACCACCAGGAACTCGGCCAGGAACAGCGAATCCATGCCGAGCTCGTCGAAGGTGATGTCCGGTTTGATGTCGGACGCCGGCACCTTGAAGCGGTCCGTGAGGATGGTCACGAGCGTGTCGTAAGTGGACATGAGATCTCCTTCGGTCGTCGTGTGGTCAACGCCGCGGACGGCTGGAGTGGGCGAGGTCGGGCCAGGTCAGCACCGTCGACCCCCAGGTGAGTCCGCCGCCGAACGCCGTCAGCAGCACCCGGTGGCCCGGCAGCAGCAGCCGGTTGGCGTGCCCGTGGGCCAGCGCGATGGGGATGGACGCGGCCGCGGTGTTGCCGACCGCGTCGATGTTGCTGACGTTGCTGTCCTCCGGCAGGCCCAGGACGTCCGCGAGCCGGAGCAGGATGCGCTGGTTGGCCTGGTGGGCGACCAGCCGGTCGATCTGCTCGATGCCCATGCCCGCGCGGCGCAGCATCGTGCGGACCGAATCGGCCATGCGGGACACGGCCTTGTGGAAGACCTCCCTGCCGGACATGACGAAGTACCGGTCCTCGTGGGTCGGTTCGGCGCCGGACAGGCGCTGCTCGGAGCCGCCGGCGCGGACCGTGATGAGGTCCCGGCCCGCGCCGTCGCTGCCGAGGTCGAACGCGCCGAGGGCGCCGGGCTCCCCGGGACGGCCCGCGCGCAGCACGACCGCGCCCGCGCCGTCCCCAAAGATGACCGCGTTGGCCCGGTTGTCCGGGTCGACGATGGTGGAGTACGTCTCGGCGCCGATCACCAGCACCCGTTCGGCCCCGGTCGCCACCAGCCCGGAGGCGGTGGCCAGCGCGTAGAGGAACCCGGTGCACACGGCGGAGACGTCGAAGGCCGCCACCCCGCGGAACCCCAGTTTCGACGCGACCGTCGGGGCCGTGCCGGGACAGGGCCGGTCCGGCGTCGTCGTGGCGAGCACGATCGAGTCGACCGAGTCCACGTCGGCGCACTTCAGCGCCTTCTCCGCCGCGCCGGCCGCGAGGTCCGAGGTGGCCGTCCCCGGGCTGGCCTGATGCCGGTTGCCGATGCCGGTGCGCGATCGGATCCACTCGTCGGTGGTGTCCAGCCGCCCGGCCAGGTCGTGGTTGGACACCGTCCTGGGCGGCAGGTAGCTGCCGATCCCGCACAGGACCGCGGCCCGGGTCATCAGAACAGTTCCTTCAGGGCGGCCTCGGTCTCCTCGGCGGCGGTGTGGTCGAGCCCGAGGACGCAGTACTCGACCACGCCGGACTGCGCAGTGTGGTCGCAGGTGATCACGACACCCGACCCCCGCGCGCGGTCGTAGGCGAGTCCGGCGGCCTCCAGCCGCTGCCGCGCGGCGTCGACCGACTCGACCTTCCAGTCGTTCTTGCTCACCAGGACGCTGCCGTCCGCGTAGTGGGGCCCGACCGCGCTCAGCCCCAGCCAGTGCAGGTGAGTGGTGCCGCCGAGCCTGCCGTTGTACTCGGTGAGCAGGATCCGGCCGCTCGTGTCGACGATGCCGTCGATGTTCATCAGCCCGCGGTACCCGATGGCCCGCACGGCCCCGCACAACGCGAAGACGGCGGACCGGAACTCCTCGGTGCGTTCGCGGGTCATCGTCAGCCCGGGCAGCACGACGCCGTCGAAGATCGGGGTCATCCGCATCTCGCCGATGTGGCGCACGGTGATCTCGCTCGGGCTGATGTCCACCTCGGCGCCGATCGGCACGCTGTCGGGCAGGTACTGCTCGAGGACGACCTTGTTGGTGCCGTCGTTGGAGTACGCCGGCCAGCGTTCCGCGATCAGGTCCGCGACCTGGCCGGGGTCCGTGATGACGGTCCGCGAGATGGCGCCGATCTGGGTGAGCTCGGGGTCGCCGGTGAGTATCTCGTTGCCGTGCCCGCCGATGTTGAGGTCCTGCTTGACGATGACGGATCCGCCGGCCGCGAGCATGTCGCGGACGAACGCCGTGGCCTCCCGCCGCGACCGGGTGGCGACGCCGTCGGCGAGCGGCGCGCCGACCCCGGCCGCCAGCGCGCGGAACGCGCTCTTGGAGTTGAGCATCTCGGCGCCGCCCTGGGCCAGGAACGGGAAGGCGCGGACCTGGTCCTGGAGGCCGAACCGCCGGCAGAGGGCGGCGATGGTGGGGTCGAAGACGTAGGGGAGCACGAGGTCGATGTCCGCCGCCGCGACGGTCTCGGCGAGCAGCTTCTCGAACTCGGGGTGCGTCAGCCGCTGACGGGTCAGGATGTCGGTGCCGAACTCGCCGGAGGGCGGGACCAGGATCGTCACCGAGTCCGCCGGGATCCCCTTGAACGCCGTCAGATAGGCGACGAACGAGGGGTCCGCGGGCTGGGGCAGCACGATGACGTCGCCCGGTTCGAGGAGCCAGGCCAGGCGCAGCGCGAAGTTGCCGCAGACGCGGCGCTCGACGGGGTCGAACCGCCCCAGGTCGCCGATCAGGTAGTCGTTGTACGAGTTGCCGATGATGAGCGTGCTCATCGCGCCTCCCCGGCGGTGATGTGCTCAAGCGCCGCGCCCAGCCGCCGCACGAGCTCGTCGAGTTCGCTCTCTGCGAGCGTCAGGGGCGGTGCCACCAGCAGCGACTGGCTGTGGTGGTCGACGCCGGCGGGGTACACGATGAGGCCGCACGTCCGCGCCACCAGGCAGAGGCGGCGGGCCAGCGGCTCCGCGGCGAAGCCGTCGGCGGACTGGCGCAGCCGGATGCCCCACACCATGCCGCGGCCCCGCGGCGGCCCGGTGAACGGGTACCTGGCAGCCAGCTCGGCGAGGCGTTCGCGCAGCAGCGCGCCGGTGGTCCTGGCCCGCTCCACCAGGTTGTGCCGGACGATGTACCGCAGCACCGCGAGCGAGGCCGCGGCGGAGAGCGGGTTGCCGTTCATGGTGTGGCCGACCGCCGCGTCCGAGGCGGAGCGGCCCGGCAGCACCGAGTGGCCCACCAGGCAGGCGCCGAGCGGGGAGTAGCCGGCGCTCAGGCCCTTGCCCGTGGTCACGAGGTCGGCGACGACCCCGGACTCCGTGTGCGCCAGCCACGATCCGGTGCGGCCGAAGCCGGTCATCACCTCGTCCGTCACCAGCAGCACCCCGGTGCGGTCGCACAGCTCGCGCAGCCCGCGGAGGGTGGCCTCGGGCAGCACCGTGCCGCCGCTGGCGGCGCAGCCGACCGGTTCGACGACGATGGCCGCGACCCGGTCGGCTCCCACCCGGTCCACCGCCGCGACCCAGTCCGACAGCTCGGGGAACGCCTTGCCGGGGTCGTCGGGGCGCACCGTGCCGACGCTGACGGGGGTGTGGTGCAGGGCGTCGAGGTTGGTGCGGCGCTGCGGGTGCCCGGAGATGCCGAGCGCGCCGGCGGTCATGCCGTGGTAGCTGGGGTACTGGGAGAGCACCACCACCCGGTCGGCGGCGCCGAGCACCGCGTGGTGGTGCAGCACCAGGCGCAGGGCCGCCTCGGTCGCCTCGGATCCGGAGTTGGTGTAGACGATCTCCCGGAACGCGTGCCCCGTCACCGCGTGGATCTCCGCGGTGAGGTCGAGCGCGGGCTGGTTGACGAACTGGCTGCGGTGCGCGAAGCAGACCCGCCCTGCCTGTTCGGCCATGGCGTCCAGCACCTCCCGCACGCCGTGGCCGATGTTCACGCAGAGGGTCCCCGAGCTGCCGTCGAGGTAGTCCCGCCCGTCCTCGTCGTATATCCAGCAGCCTTCGGCGCGGGCCACCAGCGGGCTGGTCGGCCTGGCGTCGACTGCCGGCGTTGTCATGGTCTTTCCGATCACCGCACGGACCTCCTGTGCCGTCGCCGTCATGTTCCGAGCCGCTGCTTGAACTTCTCCACGTCGATCACGGCGCGCTCGTGGCGCCCGTCGCACACGACGGTGCCGTCCTCGGCGACGACCTCGAAGGAGAACTCGGTCTTGCGGGCGTACGCGGGCGCGCTGACCCGGTACTCCACGGTGCTGCCGACCCGCACCGGGGCGCGGTGACGCATGGTGGCGGAGACGCCGACGGTCATCTCGCCGGGCGCCGTCCCGGGTTTCATGGCCGCGTCGCAGAGCTGTTCGACGCGGCCCAGGATGGCCGGGGTGGACAGCACGTCGAGCCCGGTGTTGCCCCACTGTTCGGCCGACTCGTGCGGGGCGACGACGACGGTCTCCGACCGGGTCAGCGCCGCGGCCTGATGCGCCGTCACGACGCCACCGCCTCTCGTTCGGCGAGCACCTGGCGGAAGATGTTCTTCTTCTGCATCTCGTCGGTGCCGCCGGCGATCCGGAACGCCGCGGCGTCCCGCAGGTGCCGTTCGATGGTGTGGTCGCGGTCGCAGCCCAGGTGGCCGAAGAGCTGCACGAGTTCGAGGCTGGACCCGACGATGCCCTGGGCGGACAGCAGCTTGGTGCAGGAGGCCAGGGTGCTCGCCTGGGGCATGTCCTCGTTCTCCAGGGCGCACAGCGTCGCGTAGGACAGGGCGCGCGCGGACTCCGCGGCGACCTTCATCTGCACGATCTTGTCCTGGATGTACTGGTGCTCGGCGATCTTCACCCCGAAGGTCTCCCGGGTCAGGGACCGTTCGACCGCCTGCGGCAGCATGGTGTCGATGGTGGAGGCGGCGATGACGCCGAAGCTCAGCCGGTCAAGCGCGAGGCACCAGTAGAGGATCTCCAGGCCGTCGCCGATGCCGCCGAGCAGCCGCTCCCGGTCGATGCGCACGCCGTCCAGGTCGATGGGCCCGAGCGGGCTGGTGCGCAGGCCGATGAGGTCCTCGTTGTCGCCCAGGCTCACTCCCTCCTGGTCGCGGTCGACCAGGAACAGCGAGATGTCGCGCTTGCCGACGCCGGCGACCCGTCCGACGATCACCATCACGTCCGCGACGGGCGCGTTGGTGATGTGACGCTTGTGGCCGGACAGCAGGTACTCGCCGTCGCCCGCCGGCTGCGCCGTGGTGCGCACCCCGGTGACGTGGGAGCCGCCGGTCGGCTCGGTGGCCGCGGTGGCGCCGACCTGGCCGCCGAGCAGGCCGGGCAGGAACCGGCGCTGCTGAGCGGGGGTGCCGTAGCGCACCAGCAGCTGGATCAGCGCGCCGTGCGCGCCGACGGTCACCGCGAAGCCGCTGTCCTCGGAACCCAGCGCGAGCCCCTCCAGCGCGGCCGTGTAGGCGCCGAGGCCGCCGCCGTCGCCGCCGAGTTCGCGCGGCACGCCGGCCCGCCAGAACCCGGACTCGGCCAGCGACTTCCAGATCTCGTGATCGAAGGCCGAGGCGCGGTCCCGCTCGCCGCTGCTCGGCGCGACCACGGTCCGGCCGAACTTCAGCGCCGCTTCGCGGACGGCCCGCTGCTCGGCGTTCCAACTCAGGTCCACTGAATCTCCTTGTGTCAGTCTTCCGCGGTGGGCGGGGCCCACCTGACCAGCGACCAGGCCCACGTCATGCCGGCGCCGAAGGACACCAGCAGGACGAGGTGCCCCGGCTGGATCCGGCCGTCGCGCACCGCGGTGTCCAGGCCGATCGGCACGGACGCCGCGGCGGTGTTGCCGTACCGGTCCCCCGTGATGACGACCTTCTCGGGCGGGAATCCGGCGTCGCGCGCGCACTCCCGCACCAGGCGGGGGTTCGCCTGGTGGCACACGACGTGGTCGATGTCGCCGATCGACAGCGCGTGCCGGTCCAGCGCCACCTTGACCATCGCGGGGAACTCCTGGCGCATGAGCGCCGCGACCTCGTGGCCCACCATCCGGGCGTGGTATCCGCCCTGCTCGACCTGCTCGGTGGTGAGCGGGAGGTGCGGCCCGCCGACGGCGATCTCGCTCGCCGTGCCGTCCGCGTAGAGGGCGCCGCCCAGCACGCCGTGTCCCGCCGGCACGCGGCCCATCACGACGGCGCCCGCGCCGTCGCCGAACAGCGTGTAGGTGGCCCGGTCGGCCGGGTTGAGCAGGTGCGAGTACGTGTCGCAGCCGACGACGACGACGTAACGCCGGGCCCGGTCGGCGGCCAGCAGACCGCGGGCGACGTCGACCGCGTAGAGGAAGCCGGCACAGGCGGCGTTGACGTCGAAGGCCAGCGCGTCGCTCGCCCCGAGCATCGCCTGCACCTGCGGCGCCGTCGGGGGGATGGGCCGGTCCGGGGTCGAGGTCGCCACCAGCACGGCGGCGATCTCGGCAGCGTCGGCCCCCGCGCTCTCGACGGCCGCGGCGGCGGCCCCGGCGGCGAGGTCCAGGTGCTTCTCGCCGGCCTCGACCCACCGCCGTTCCATGATGCCGGTGCGCATCGAGACCCAGCGTTCCTCGATCTGGAGGACTTCGGCTATTTCCGCATTGGAAACCCGGCGCTCAGGCAGGCTGACGCCGGTCGAAATTATTCCTGCGGGTGAATCGGAATCCCTACTCGACATGTGTCCCGGCTCCGTGCTGGACGACTGGTAACGGACTCGTCACGATCTCGCACATGGCGGCTGAGTAGCCTTCAGGAAACCGGGCAGGCCGACTCCTTGGCAAACTCGCTCGGCGATCCTAGGAGGTGCGGATCATCTCGGGCAACCGTTTGAGGACGTGAACGCCGGAGTGTCCCGCCGGCGAGACAGCGGCCACGCGGCGGAGAGCCATGACCCTTGACCAGAATCCGGCGGCGCTTCTACGGTCACAACTCCTCGCGACTCCGCATCTGGAGCCATCGGCAAGCATCCGCAGGCAAGCATCCGTAAGCGATTAAAGGGGGACAGTAGTGCCCGTTGTCGAAGAAGCCGATCTGATACATCTGGACTTCTGGAGCTCACCGCAGGAGCACCGGAACGAGGTTTTCGCGCGGCTGAGGGCGATGCCAGGTATCGCGTTCTGCCCGACCGAGGACGGCCGCGGTTTCTACGGACTGACCAGGTACGCCGACGTGCAGACGGCCAGCTCCCATCCGAAGGTTTTCAGCTCCGAGCCGATCTCGACCAGCCTGGACGACCTGCCCGAGTCGGTGCAGGAGTACGCCGGGTCGATGATCAGCCTGGACGCGCCGCGGCACACGAGGCTGCGCCGCATCGTCGCGCGGGCCTTCACGCCGCGGATGGTCGACGAGTCCATCGAGCACACCCGGAACGTGGCGCGCGAGGTGGTCGACGACCTGCAGGAACGCGGCGCGTGCGACTTCGTGGCGACCGTCGCGACGCCGATGACCATGCGCGTGCTCTGCCGCATCCTCGGCATCCCGAAGGAGCGCCACGCCGAGGTGCTCGCGGCCTCCGACCTGATCCTGGCCGCGGGCGACCCCGACTTCGGCGAGGACCGGGGGGAGGTGCTGGCCTCCAAGTACAAGCAGCTGCACGAGTTCACCCGGCAGCTGGCCCAGGAGCGGCTGCGCGAGCCGGCCGACGACCTCATCACGCGGCTGGTCACGGCGAACATCGACGGCGAGGCCCTGACGCAGGAGGAGGTCGGCAAGTTCTTCACCCTGCTGATGGTCGCCGGCACCGAGACCACCCGGAACGCCATCACGCACACGCTGGCCCTGCTGACCGAACGCCCCGACCAGCGCTCCCTGCTGATGTCCGACCTGAACACCCACCTGCCCACGACGATCGAGGAGGTGGTCCGCTACACAACCCCCACCACCTGGATGCGCCGCACCCTCACCGAGAAGGTCGAGTTCTTCGGGCACACCTTCGAGGAGGGCGACCGGGTCATCCTGTTCTACAATTCCGCGAACCGCGACGAGACCGTCTTCGACGACCCCGACACCTTTCTGGTGACGCGGTCGCCGAATCCGCATGTGGGATTCGGCGCGGGCGGGCCGCATTTCTGCCTCGGCACGCACCTGGCGCGGCAGGAGATGCACGTCCTGCTCACCGAGCTGTTCACGCGAATGCCCAACCTCCACGCCACTTCGCCCGGCGTGCGCCACCGTTCCAGCTTCGTGAACGGCTTCCAGAGCCTGCCGTGTGATTTCTGATCGGACTAACGGACTCCTGGCGCACAGCGAGAAACGAGAAGAGCTCGTGGAATCGAAGACCAGGACCGTTGCCCCATTGTCGACGCGCACCGGTTGAGGACACCGTATGCCCCCGCACGCCCGTTCACGCATCGAGTCGGACCTTCCCGGCGATCAGGCGGCCGGCAAGCCCGCGCCGCAGCAGCCGGCCTGGCCGGACCCGGGCCTCCTGGATGAGGTACAGCGCGAGCTGCTGAATCGGCCCGCGCTCGTGCCCGCCGAAGAAAGTGCGCACCTGGCAGACCTGATGGCTGCCGTGGCGCGGCGGGAAGCCGTCGCCCTGCAGGGCGGCGACTGCGCCGAGCTCTTCGAGGACGCGGCGCCGTCCCCCGTCCACCGCAAGCTGGAGCAGCTGTACGACCTGTCCGCGACGCTGCGCGAGCAGCTCGGCATGCCCGTCGTGACCATGGGGCGCATGGCGGGCCAGTACGCCAAGCCGAGGTCGTCGGACTGGGAGCACACGCCCGGCGGCGAGGTCCTCGCCGTGTACCGAGGGGACGCGGTGAACGCCGCCGAGGCCGACGCGGCCGCCAGGGTGCCGGACGCCCGGCGGCTGCTGGCGGCCCACGACTGCGCGGCCGCGACCCTGAAGGTCATCCGGGAGTCCTGGCAGGGCCGCGCGGACGGGAACCGGGTGTTCGCCGCACACGAGCTTCTGCTCCTCCCCTACGAGCTGCCGCAGGTGCGCGCGGACCCCGAACCGTACGCGTCCTCCCTCCATTTCGGCTGGATCGGTGATCGCACGCGGGAGCCCGACGGGGCGCACGTGGCCCTGGCCGCGTCGGTCCGCAATCCCGTCGGGGTCAAGGTCGGACCGTCGACCACCGCCGCGGATCTGGTCAGGCTCGCCCGGATCCTCAACCCCGAGCGCCGCCCGGGCCGTCTGACGTTCATCGCGCGAATGGGCGCGGACCGCATCGACCCGCTGCTGCCGCCCCTGGTCGAGGCGGTGTCGGCCACCGGCATCCCGGTTGCCTGGATCAGCGATCCGATGCACGGCAACACGACGAAGACGGGCCGGGGCCGGAAGACCAGGTCCGTGCAGGCGATCCTCGACGAGCTCACCGCGTTCGTCAGGATTCTGCGTGCCCACGGGGCGTGGCCGGGAGGACTCCACCTGGAGATGACGCCGGAGCCCGTCACCGAGTGCGTCGCGCGGTCGGCCGACGCCCGGACGGCCGCCCTGAACCAGTACCGCTCGCCCTGTGACCCTCGCCTGAACGCCGAGCAGGCGGCCGACGTCGTCGACGCATTCGTCGCGTTGCTCCGCGCGGCCTGACGGTCAGGCCCCGCGCGTCCGGAGATACCTGAAGGATTTCGAGGTTGTAATGCGCACGCTGTTGGTGGACAACTACGACTCATTCACCTATAACCTGTTCCACTATCTGGCCGAGGTAGGCGGCCAGGAGCCGGTGGTGATCCGTAACGACGACGCGAGCTGGCACCCCCGGATGCTGAAGGAGTTCGACAGCGTCCTCATCTCCCCCGGCCCCGGCAGCCCGGACCGCCGGGAGGACTTCGGTATCTGCCGCGAGATCATCGACAGCGGCGCGCTGCCGATCCTGGGCGTGTGCCTCGGTCACCAGGGGATCGCCCACGCCTTCGGCGCCCGCGTGGACCGGGCCCCCGAACCGCGGCACGGCCGCGTGTCACAGGTCTTCCACGACGGCACCGGACTGTTCGCCGGGCTTCCGTCCCCGTTCGACGTCGTGCGCTACCACTCCCTCGCGGTGACCGAACTGCCCGAGGAGCTGGAGGCCACCGCGTGGTCCGACGACGGCGTCCTGATGGGGATCCGGCACCGCGGCCGCCCGCTGTGGGGGGTGCAGTTCCACCCCGAGTCGATCTCCACCGCCCACGGTCATCAGCTCCTGCGCAACTTCCGGGAACTTGCCGAGCGGTTCGGCGGGGCAGCGGGCGCGGGTTCCGCGGCCGTGCCGGCGCAGGCGGCCGGCGCGGCGGCCACGTCCCGCCCCCGGCCCGCGAGGCCCCGGCGCCTGCGCGTGCTGACGAAGCCCCTCGCCACCCGCTGGTCCGACGAGGTGGCCTTCGACCAGCTCTTCCGGGCGCACCGGCACGCGTTCTGGCTGGACAGCAGCGCCGCCGCCGGCGAGCACGGCCGGTTCTCGATCATGGGCGACGCCTCGGGTCCGCTGGCCCGGGTGGTCAGGGCGGACGTCTGGGAAGGGAGCGTCACGGTCGAGGAGTCCACCGGCACCGAGACGGTGCGGGGTGAGTTCCTCACCTGGCTGGAGGAGGACCTGCGCTCCGTCAGCGTCGACATCCCCCCGCTGCCCTGCGACTTCGCTCTCGGCTGGGTCGGCTACCTCGGCTACGAGCTGAAGACGGAGTGCGGCGGAGACCGGAGCCACCGCTCCGACGAGCCGGACGCCGCGATGATCTTCGCCGACCGCGCCCTCGTCTTCGACCACGCCACCTCCACCACCCATCTCCTCGCGCTCGCCGAGGAGGGCGACGAGGAACCGGCCCGCACCTGGCTCGACGACACGGCGAGGCGGCTGGCGGAGATGGCCGGACGCCGGCCGCGCTACACCGCGCCGCACGGCGCGGACGCCTCGCTGCGGCTGCGCCACGACCGCGACCGGTACCTGGACCTGATCGCCCACTGCCAGGAGCAGATCGCGGCGGGCGAGACGTACGAGGTCTGCCTGACCAACATGCTGGACGCCGACGTCACGGTGGAGCCGTGGCAGAGCTACCAGTTCCTGCGCCGCCTGACCCCCGCGCCCTTCGCCGCCCTGCTGCGCTTCGGCTCCCTGTCGGTGCTGAGCACCTCTCCCGAGCGCTTCCTGCGGATCTCCGCGGACGGCACGGTCGAGTCGAAGCCGATCAAGGGCACCCGGCCGCGCGGCGCCTCGGAGAGCGAGGACGAGCTGCTGCGCAAGGACCTCGCCACCAGCGAGAAGGACCGCTCCGAGAACCTGATGATCGTCGACCTGGTGCGCAACGACCTCGGCCGCACCGCGGAGATCGGCTCGGTCCGGGTCCCCGTGATCTACGACGTCGAGGCCCATCCGACCACGTTCCAGCTGGTCAGCACCGTCCGCGCGCGGCTGCGGGAGTCGAGTTCGGCGGTGGAGTGCGTGCGGGCGGCGTTCCCCGGCGGGTCGATGACCGGAGCCCCCAAGATCCGCACGATGCAGATCATCGACGCCCTGGAGGCCGGCCCGCGCGGCGTGTACTCCGGGGCCATCGGCTACTTCTCCCTGTCGGGCGCCTGCGACCTGAGCATCGTCATCCGCACGCTCGTCGTCACGCCGTCCCGGGTGAAGTACGGGGTGGGCGGCGCCATCGTCGCGCTGTCCGACCCGGACGAGGAGTTCGAGGAGATAGCCGTCAAGGCGACCCCGCTGCTGCGGCTGCTCGACGCCGACTTCCCCGGACGTGTGCCGGTGGCCTCGCTCAGGGCCGCTCGGTGATCAAGGAGCGGGACGTGAATCGGCTCAGGACACAGGTGGCCATCGTCGGCGCGGGCCCGGCCGGGCTGCTGCTCTCTCATCTCCTGCACCGGCAGGGCGTGGACTCCATCGTCCTCGAACGCCGCAGCAGGGAGTACGTGGAACGGCGGGTGCGCGCCGGGCTGCTGGAGCACAGCACGGTCGAGCTGCTCCGCGCGTGCGGGCTGGCCGGCCGGCTCGACCGGGAGGGGCTGCGGCACGACGGGTTCGAGCTGCGCGTCAACGGCCACCGGCACCGGGTGGACACCACCGCGCTGACGGGCCACCGCACGTACGTCTACGGCCAGCAGGAGCTGGTCAAGGACATGATCAGGGCCCGGCTGGAGGCGGGCGGCCAGGTCCGGTTCGGCATCGAGGACGTCTCCCTGGACCTCGCCGGCGACGGCCCGTCCACGGTGCGGTGCACGCTGGACGGCCGCCCGGCCGAGATCGCCTGCGACTTCGTCGCCGGCTGCGACGGATTCCACGGGGTGTCGCGCCGGACCATCCCGCCCGGGCTGCTGACCTCGTACGAGCGCCGCTACCCCAGCGCCTGGCTCGGCATCCTCGCCGCCGCGCCGCCCACCTCCAGGGAGCTGGTCTACGCCGTGCACGAGCGGGGATTCGCGCTGGCCAGCATGCGCACGCCCGAGATCAGCCGGCTCTACCTCCAGGTGGAACCGGGCGAGTCGCTGGACGCCTGGCCCGACGACCGGATCTGGAAGGAGCTGCGCGCCCGCCTGGCCGTCGACGGCGAGGCGGCGCTGACCGAGGGGCCGGTGCTCGAGCGGTCCCTGGTGGAACTGCGCTCGTACGTCGCGGAGCCGATGCAGCACGGCCCGCTGTTCCTCGCCGGGGACGCCGCGCACATCGTGCCGCCCACCGCGGCCAAGGGCCTCAACCTCGCGGTCGAGGACGTCAAGGTGCTGAGCGAGGCGTTCCACGCCTGGTACGCCACCGGCGACCGCGCCCCGCTGGACGGCTACTCAGAGGCGCGGCTGCCGGCCATCTGGGAGGCCGAGGACTTCTCCGACTGGATGGCGCACCTGCTGCACCGGCTTCCCGGCGACGACACGTACGGGTCGCGCCTCCAGCGGGCGCGGCTGGACGCCGTCGTCAACTCCCCCACCGCCGCACGGCAGCTCGCGGAGCGGTACGTGGGCACCTCGCGCCAGAACTCGGGCGGCCGGGCCCGGAGCCGCGTCACAGCGGCTCCGGGCTGATGGACTCGTACACCTTGCGCAGCTCACGGAGGACGGCGTGATCCGCGTCGTACGTCACCTCGTTGATCGAGGCGATGGGGCGGATGCCGAACGCGGAGTTGGTGGCGAACGCCGCCTCCATCCCGGCGAGGTCGGCGACGCCGATCCTCTCCGTGTGCTGCGCACCGGTGTGGTGCCGCTGGAGCAGGGCCATGGTGACGCCGGGGAGGACATCGGCGGCCGGCCACACGAGGCGGGTGCCGTCGAAGAAGCCGACGTTCCACGTCGGGCCCTCCGACACGGCCGACCGCCCGTCGGTGAACAGCGCGTCGTCGAATCCGGCGCTCTGGGACCGCCGCCGCTCGTGCAGGGCGCCGAACAGGCCGGTGTGCTTGACCGCCGGCACCTCCCGGCAGTGCGGCGCGGTGCGCACGCGCAGCGGCGGCGGCTCGGCGGCCGCCGGGCGGGAGGTCACCAGGATCTGCGGGTGCGCCACGGGCCCAAGACGCTCCAGCCTCAGCCCGGGGTCGAACACGGTCACCCGCACGGTGACCGGATCCGGGGCGCCGGCCAGGGCGTCGTGGATGCGGGCGCGCACCTGGTCGGGGTCCAGCTCGGTGCCGAAGACCACGCCGCAGTCGCGCCGCAGACGCTCCAGGTGGAGAGAGAGGCCGCGCACCCGCCGGCCCTCCACCCGCATGGTGGTGAAGTGACCGTAGTTGGTCATGGCCAGTGCCGTGAGCTGGAGGGCATCAGGCGCGGAGGCATCGCTCGGTTCCATCGGAGAGACCAATCTGCCGGCCACCAACCGGACCGGGGAATCGACAACAGCGTCTTGGTTCTTTTCTACCGCTCCAACGGCTGATGACCTCAACCGGGTGCCCTGGCCGGTGCCCGGCGCGCGGTCACCGGCACGGCCGCCGGTCCGGGATCGGCGGCCGCCGCGGCGGGGGGATTCCTCAGGTGGGGGTGGTGGGGCGTGCGGAGTGCCAGGAACGCAGGAGGTCGCGCTCCGGGCCCGGGGCCGCGGCGATCGCGTCCGTGATCGCGGCGTCGAGCAGGTCGTCGACGCGGACGCGCCGGTCGGTGCGTGCGGACTCCACGGCGGCCGTGACCATGGCGAGGCTCATGAGGTTCTCGTGGGCCTCGCCCATGGGCACGGTGCCGGTGCGCAGCGCGTGCGCGAACTCGGCCAGGGCGCCCGCGACACCCTCGGCCGGTGCCGGTGCCGGTGCCGGTGCCGGCGTCGCCCGCGCTCCCGCGGCGCCCCGCGCCGCGTCCTCGCCCTCCTTCGCCTCGACGGCGGGCGGGCGTTCGCCGTCCCAGGTGGCGGAGCCGTGCTCTCCGCTCAGGCGCCAGGCGCCGTTCCAGGAGGTCTCCAGGCCGGGGCTGCACCAGCTGCCGGTGTAGACGTAGCGGACTCCGCCCGTCATCTCGAAGACAGCCGTGGTGGCGGCGTCTCCGGCGTACCAGCTCCAGGAGGGGTTGTACGCCTCGCAGCGCACCGACACCGGCTCGGCGCCCAGCAGCCAGCGGGCGGTGTCGAACGGATGTATCGCCATGTCGAGCAGCAGCGGGTGCTCCATGGCGTCGCGGAAGCCGCCGAAGCGCGGTGCCTTGAAGAACTCGGTGGTGAGGATCCCGAGCCGCCCCAGCCGGCCGGTCTGCTCCTTGAACGCGAAGAGGTGCGGGTTGTAGCGGCGGGACTGGCTCACCATGAAGAGCCGGCCCGCCGACTCGGCCGCGGCGACCAGGCGCACCGCCTCCGGGAGCGTGGCGGCGAGCGGTTTCTCGCCGAGGACCGGCAGTCCGAGGCCGAGGGCCTCCAGGGTGACGGGGAGGTGGGCCTCGGGAACGGTCACGTCGATGACGGCGTCCGGCCGGGCCGACGCCGCCAGGGCGGTCAGGCTCGTCCCGGTCGGCACGCCGGGGACGCCCGTCCGCTCGACGGCCTCCTCGGCCCGGGCCGCGTCGATGTCGACGACCCCGGCCAACGCCACGTCGGCGGAGGCCAGGACGGCACTCAGCCAGGCCCGTGCCATGCCGCCGGCGCCCACGACGACGACCCGGAGCGGCCGGCCGTCGTCCGGGACGGTCGCGAAGGACGGCCCGCTCATGCCCGCTCGCCCCCGGCCTGCCCGCCGTCGGCGTCGAACCAGCCGGTCTCGCTGTGGATCAGCCTGGGTTTCGCGCGGGGGACGTCGGGGGCGGCCCAGCGTACGGCGTTGGCGATGACGAGACGCACGTGCGGGTGGTGGTAGACGGGGTAGTCCTGGTCGCCGGGGCTGAAGTAGAAGATCCTGCCGTTGCCGCGCCGGAAGGTGCAGCCGCTGCGGACGACCTCGCCGCCGCTGAAGGAGCTGATGAAGACGAGCTCGTCGGGAGCCGGGATGTCGAAGAACTCCCCGTACATCTCCTGCTGTTCGATGACGATGGGGTGCGGGACCCCGGCGGCGATGGGGTGGGAGGGGGCGACCGTCCAGACCAGCTCGCGCTCGCCCGCGCTGCGCCAGCGCAGGGTGCAGGTGGTGCCCATCAGCCGGGTGAAGATCTTCGACCAGTGCCCGGAGTGCAGCACGATCAGGCCCATCCCGGCGAGCACCCTCTGGTGCACCCGCTCCACCACCTCGTCGGAGACCTCGCGGTGGGCGATGTGCCCCCACCAGGTCAGGACGTCCGTCTCGGCGAGCACCTCCTCGGTCAGCCCGTGCTCGGGCTCGTCCATCGTCGCGGTGCGCAGCCGTGCCTCCTCGCCCAGATGCTCCGCGATGCCCTCGGCGACGGCGCCGTGGATGCCGCGCGGGTACCTCGCGGCGATCTCGGCCTGGTGCTGCTCGTGGCGGCCCTCGTTCCATACCGTGACGCGCAGCGGAGCCGGTGGTCGCGTCGTTGCCATCGAATCTCCCTGTGAAAGATTGCCGGTAAGTAGTGGCCCAAATTTGCGAAACATCGGTAGAGAAGCTTGACGTTCCGGGCGGAAGCCGTCAAGAGGCGGCGGAAGGCCCTGTCCGAGGCGGCTACAGTGTTCGAAAAGTGTCGGGAGAGCAGAGAGCGGATCGTGACCGGTAGCAGCACGCGGCGGCCCACGCTCGCGCAGATCGCCGAGACGGCCGGCGTGTCGATATCCACCGTCTCCAAGGTCCTGAACGGCCGGGACGACGTCTCGCGGGACACCCGCGCCAGGGTCGACTCCGCCCTGCGCCGGCACCGTTACGTGCGCCGGGGCGCCACGCCCGACCCGGCCGTGCGCACCGTCGACCTCGTGATGAACGGGCTCGACGGGTCATGGCCCGCGAGCGTCGCCAGCGGCATGGAGGCGGCGGCGTACGAGGCGAAGGTGCACGTCGTGATCCACGCGGCACGCGGGGCCGATTCCGGCACCGGCCACGGAGGGCAGGACTGGGTGGACCGCGTCCTGGAGCGCGGCTCCGCCGGAGTGGTGCTCGGCCTCGTCGAACCGGCTCCCGACCAGCTCGCCCGCCTCCGGCAGTCGGATGTGCCCTGCGTGGTCATCGACCCCCTCAGCGACCCGCCGCCCGACGTGGTCTCGGTGGGCACGACGAACTGGGCGGGCGCCTACGAGGCGACCACCCACCTCCTGGAGCGCGGCCACCGGCGCATCGCGCTCGTGACCGGCCCGTCGAACCACCTGTACGCGCGGGCGCGCATCGCCGGGTACTACTCGGCCCTGGCGGCGGCGGGCCTCGACGTTGCGCCGGAGCTGATCCGGCACGGCACGTACGACCGGGCCAGCGGCGCGGAACAGGTGCGGGCCCTGCTCGAACTGCCCGACCCCCCGACGGCGCTGTTCATCTGCTCCGACCACATGGCCATCGGCGGCTACGCGGCCATCTCCGGGGCGGGGCTGCGCGTGCCGGCGGACGTCAGCGTCGTCGGCTTCGACGACCTGCCCGAGGCCCGGTGGGTCTCCCCCGCCCTGACGACCGTGCGCCAGCCGCTGAAGGAGATGGGCGGCAGCGCGCTGCGGACGCTCGTGCGGCTGCTGAACGGCGACGAGATCGAGAGCCCCCGCATCGAGCTGGCCACCACGCTGGTCGTCCGCGACAGCACGGCCCCCCTCGGCTGACCGCCGCCCCCGCTGTTGCGAAATATTTCGAGCGCGGGGTGCCACGGGAGGGTCAGTCACCGTCCCGGCCGCTGTCCCGGCCGCTGTCCCGGCCGGCGTCCGTGCCCGGGTTCTCGCCCTCCGCGCGCCGGCCCCCGCCCGGCTCCAGCGGCGGGGCGGACACCGCGCACTGGCCGGTGCACTGCGGGCGGCTGATCTCCTCGCCGCGCTCGGCCGGCACGAGCTCGGCCGGCACGGTGAACCACGAGACGGCGGCGCCGGCCACCATCAGGCCCGCACAGATGAGCACGGCCGCGCCGAAGGCGTCGTCCAGCGCCTCGGCGTCCCGGTACTCGTCGGCGGACAGGCCGATGAGCAGCGGCAGCGCGGCCACGGCGACCAGCTGCGCGACGCGGGCGGCGGCGTTGTTGACCCCGCTGGCCACGCCCGCGCGCCGGACCTCGACCGACGCCAGCACGGTGGCGGTCAGCGGGGCCACGAACAGGCTGAGGCCCAGGCCCTGCACCACCACGGCCGGGAAGACGTCGGCCCAGTACGAGCCGCCCGGATGCACCCGGTGCAGCAGCACCAGCCCGGCGGCGGTGACCAGCGGACCGAGGGTCATCGGCAGCCGCGGCCCGATGCGCTGCGCGAGCGCGCCCGCGGGGCCTGACAGCGCGGTGAGCAGCACGGTGATGGGCAGCGCGGCGACGCCGGCGGCGAGCGCGGAGTAGCCCAGGGCGTTCTGCAGCTGGGTCGGCAGCAGGAAGAGCATCCCGCCCAGGGCCGCGTACAGGCACACGGTGACCAGGTTCACGACGGTGAACAGCCGGGAGCGGAAGATCCCCAGCGGCAGCATGGGCCGCGGGGCGCGGCGTTCCCACCACACGAACAGCGCACCCACCACCGCCCCGAGGACCGCCGCCACGCCCGTGCGCTGGATGAGCGAGTACGTCAGGCCGCCGAGCGCGAGGGAGGCCAGGGCGGCGCCGGTGATGTCGAAACGCCCGCTGGCCCGCTCGTCCCGGCTCTCCGGGACGTCCCGGGCGAGCAGCAGCACGGCGGCGGCGAAGGGCACGTTGAGGAAGAAGATCCACCGCCACCCGGGCCCGTCGACCAGCCAGCCGCCCACGAACGGCCCGGCGGCGGTGGCCACCCCGCCGAGTCCCGACCACAGGCCGATGGCCTTGGCCCGCTCGCGCGGCAGGAACGAGGACTGGATCAACGCCAGCGACCCCGGCGTCAGCAGCGCTCCCCCGACGCCCTGCAGCGCGCGGGCGGCGATCAGCGTGTCGCCGGTGGGCGCGGCGCCGCACAGCAGGGAGGCCACGGTGAACCACACGGTCCCGAGGACGAAGATCCGCCGCCGCCCGTACCGGTCGCCGAGCCCGCCGCCGAGCAGGATCAGGCCGGCGAGGGTGAGCATGTAGGCGTTGAGGGTCCACTGGAGGTCGGACAGCGGAACGTCGAGGTCGTCGCCGATGCGGGGCAGCGCGACGGTGACGATCGTCCCGTCCAGGAACGCCATGCCCGAGCCCACCACGGCGCAGGCCAGGACGCGCCGCCCGCGCGCGGAGGCGACCCGCAGGTCGCCCGCCGCCGCGTCGGCCGCCTCGGCCTCGGCCGCGTCCGCCGCGTCCCCCCGGTCCTCGTCTCCCGACTCCGCTCCCGCCGACATGCCCCCATTGTCCGCCCCGCGACGCCGCCGGCCAGCCGGGCGGTCAGGGTGCGCGGAGCTCGGCGGCGGCGGAGGTGGTGAGCTCCTGGGCCATCTCGCACAGCCTCTCGATGCGATGCTGCCCCTCGACCTCCACGCGCAGCATCTCGACGGCCGGCCGGGAGTCCTGCCCGCCGTACTCGCGGTACTGGAGGAAGACGGTGCAGGTGTCGTCGGGCTCCTCCGGCTCGACGAAGGCCTCGTAGCCGCCGATCTCGACGCTTTCGATGCCGTCCCCCGCCGTCATGGGGGGCTGCTCGCGGTGGAAGCTCACCTCCGCCACCAGCTCGTCGAAGTCGCTCTCCCACTCGCACTCCCAGCCGGCGACGCCGACGGCCGGCTCCTCGTCCTCCAGGCCGGGGACGGCGGTGGCCAGCGCGTCGGCGTCGATCAGCTGGCAGGCGTTCTGCCAGGCCAGCGAGTTCTCCCGGGGTGAACGCCGGGGGATCTGGCCCTCGTTCAGGACCCGGGCCGCGCTCTCGGCGGCGGCGTCCGCGATCGCGCACAGCAACACCCTGCCGCCGGCCACCGAGCCCTCCTCCAGGTTGACGCGGACCGCGACGGACAGCCCGCCGCCGTCGGCCTCGGCCGGCACCAGTGTCAGCTCGCACTCGTCGTCGGGCTTCTCCTCGGCCTCGACGACGCTGAACCCCCCGTACTTTTCGAAGGGTTCGGCCCCCTCGGGTGGCAAGGCCTGGGTGAGGTATGTCGACACGTCGACGCGGGTCTCCTCGTCGGGGTAGACGGACGCGTCGCACTGGTTGAAGTTCCCGTAGTCCCGGTCCTCTTTCACCTGCCCGAACTCGGCGAGGGCCTCGGCGTTGGTCAGGGAGCACACGTCGGCGGTGTGCGCGTCGCCGATCAGGGACTGCTGTTGGGCGTTCAACGCGCCGCCGTCGCCCGCGTCGCCGGCGTTGTCGTCGGCGCTCTCGCTGGGGGCGGCCGCCTCGGCGGGCTCCTCGCCGCTGCCGACATTGGCCACGACCAGCCAGGAGGAGACCGCCAGCACCAGGACTCCGGACGCCGCCGCCAGCGCGGAACGCCTCCGGCCCCACCGCCGCGCGGCCAGCGGCGTCGGCGGGCCGGTGGGGGGAGTCCACGCCGGGGGCGGGGGCACGGGCAGCGACGGCAGCGGCGGGGCGACGGCGGCCGGCGGGGCGCCCCCCTGCGAGGCCGGCGACGACGTCCGGGAGAGCTCGTACTCCTTGAACTCCCCCGGCAGCTGCGTGGTGTGACCGTGACCATGATCGTGACTGTGGCCGGCGGCAGTCGGCTGGGACGCCGGCGAGCGGGACAGGGAGGACGCCGACGAGGGCCGCGGATCCCACGACGACGGCGGCCTCGGACCCCACGCCGACGGCGGCCGGTCGGCCTCCGGCCCGTCGAACGCCAGCAGGTTCGCCGCGACCTGCCCCAGCCGCGCCGTCAGCCCCGACGGCAGCCAGTAGTCCGTGCCCGCCCGCTTCTCCGCCAGCGCCGGGATCCCAGCCAGGCCCGGCCGGTCGCCGGCGCCCTTCGCCAGGCAGTGCAGCACCAGCGTCCGCAGGTCGCCCTTCAGCCGCCCGTCCTCCGGGCCGAGGTTCGGCGGGTCGTTCATCACCCGGTAGATCACGGTCGGCGTCTGCGCCCCGTCCCACGAGAACGGCGACCTCCCCGTCGCCGCATACGCCAGCACCGCCCCCATCGCGAACACGTCCGCCGCCCCGGTCAGCTCCTGCCCCCGGATCTGCTCCGGCGGCATGTATCCCGGGGAACCCACCATCCCGCCCGTCCGCGTCACCACACTGGCGTCCGCCGACCGCGCGATCCCGAAGTCGATGACCTTCGGCCCCTCCAGCGTGACCATCACGTTCGACGGCTTCAGATCACGGTGGATCAGCCCACTGCCGTGGACGGCGATCAGCGCATGCGCCAGCCCGTACGCCAGCGCCCACACCGAGTTCTCCGGCAGCGGCCCGTGCAGCGTGTCGACGACCTCCCGCAGCGTCGGCCCGGCCACATAGCCCGTGGCGACCCAGGGGACGGCCGAGTCGATGTCGTGGTCCAGCACCGGGGCCGTCCACATCCCGCTCACCCGCTGCGCGGACTCGATCTCCGCCCGGAACCGCCGCCTGAAGTGCGGCTCCCGCGCCAACTCGCCGTGCACGACCTTGACCGCGACCATGCGTCCGCTGGGCGAGCGTCCCAGGTACACCCGCCCCATCCCGCCCTCCCCCAGCCGTCCGAGCAGCCGGTAGGGACCGATGGCCGACGGATCCTGCGGATACAGCGCCTCCACTGCCGTCCTCCACTCTTCAACGCCGCGCGCGGCGTCCCGATCACGCTCGCCCCGTCCACAGTTGACGGCGTGCGGACCATGATGACCGGTTCCTTCGTGAGGGGTCACGGCGGGGAGAGTCAGGGCGCCGTCGAGGTCGTACGTGGACCCGAAGTGGTGACGGGGACGCCGAGTCGTGGGGGATCGGTCTCCTCGCTCAGCAGCCGTCGGTGGTGATGGAGGCCATGGCCAGGCGCCAGGGGAGCTGCGAGTAGTCGCCGCTGGCGGAGGGGTCCATGCCCTGGTAGACGAGCTGGAGGCTGCAGGGGTCGATGGTCATGGTCTGGTCGGACGTTTCGCGGATCAGCTCGCCGTGGCTGATGTCCTGGGTCCAGGCGTTGCCGGAGTCGAAGGTGACGTTGTTGCTGCGCGCGAAGGGGTTCTCCTCGGTGTCCGCGAGGGGCTGCCACTCGCCGTCGAGGCCCTCGGCGGTGAAGGAGCGGTACCAGCGCCGCCCGTCGCTGCCGACGGCCTCCATGATGAGGAGGTAGGTGTTGCTGTCACCCACGCGGTAGACGGCCTCGCCCTCGAAGAGGTTGAAGCGGTCGGCGTCCTCCAGCACGATCTGGGTGTTGGTGAAGCCGTTGGGGAAGTCGGCCACGGTGGTCTCCGACCGGTAGAGGTGGCCGTTGTCGTCGGCGGAGAACAGGTAGCACATGGTGTCGTCGCAGGCGACATAGAAGTCGAGCCAGCTGCCGTTGCCGATGTTCTGCTCGACGACGTCCGGCACGCTGTCCATGAAGTTGCGGGTTTCCGACCAGCTCGTGGGGTCGTTGATGTCGGTGGTGACGGCGAACGAGGGCAGGCCGGTCTGGTAGACGAGGTACCACTCGCCCGTGGGCTCGAAGTAGAACGCGTGCGGCGCGGCGCGGTAGCCGCCGCCGATGCCGGAGTCGGTCTCCAGATCGACCTGCGGGGCGGAGCCGGCCTCGTTCCAGTCGGCGAAGCTGGTGTGGGCCAGGCCCCAGTCTCCGCTGGTGTCGACCTTGGTGAAGAAGACGTGCCAGGTCCCGTCCTCGTCCTGGACCACGGAGGGGTCCTTGGCCGCGACGGAGTTGATGTTCTGCGCGGGCGAGATCAGCGGCCCGGTGGAGGACCACTGGAAGCTCTCGGGCAGCTGCTGCTGGGCGGCGGCGTCGGCGGGGGTGTCGGCGGCGGCGGTTTCCCCGGTCTCCCCGCCCGACGCCGGCGCGGCGGACAACGCCAGCGCCAGGCCGAGGAGGGAGGCCGCCGCCGCGAGAAGGCGCCGCGAGCGGGCGGGGCGTGCTGAAGCGAGCATGGAGATCTCCATGGCGGCTCGGCCGGAGGGCCCGCCCACACGAACGTCGCCTGTCCTTGGGTCCGGCAAACCTGGGGCGTGGGGGGAGCCTCACCGGAACGGATGGTGCGCGTACTGTCGTGTGGCCCCTGGGGCGGGCACAAACCGCGCGGCCGGGCACACGCCGACCAGGCCGTCGAACACCAGGGATCATAGGCCGCCTGCGGTCGGCGTCAACACCCCTGCGAGCGCCGTCCTTTCGAGGAAATCACCGAAATGACAGGCTGGGGTCACCCCGCGGCAACGCCCCGCCGCCGCACATGCTCGGGACGCCGTCCGATCGCTGTGCCGCCCCGCCAACTGCGGAAAGGGCCGCGCATGCCGCGCCGCGTCCGGGCAGGTCGGGAGCGAATCCGCCCGAAAGGATCGGTGGCCGCGACGTTACACTGCGCCAATGACCCCGCCCCGCGAGCCTGAGCCGCTGACCATCGCGCAGATCGCCGACCGTGCCGGGGTCTCCGTCGCCACGGTGTCCAAGGTCGTCAACGGGCGGACCGACGTGGCGCCCGACACCCGGGCCCTCATCGAGGGCGTGATACGCGAGCACGGCTACCGCCGCCAGAAGCGGGCGGGCCGCCCGGCGGCGTTGCTCGAACTGGTCTTCCACGAGCTGCGCGGCATGTACGGGGTGGAGATCTTCAACGGCGTCCAGCGGGTGGCGCGCGAGCACCGCCTGGCGGTGGTGCTGTCGGAGCTCCAGGGGAGCCATACGCCGGGGCGCGGCTGGGTCGAGGACGTGCTGGCCCGCCGCCCGACCGGCGTCATCTCCGTCTTCTCCGGCCCCACCGACGACCAGAGCCACCAGCTGCGCAGCCGCGGCATCCCGTTCGTCCTCCTCGACCCGTCCGGCGAGCCCGGCCACGAGGCCCCGTCGGTCGGCGCGAACAACTGGAGCGGCGGCCTGACCGCCACCCGCCACCTCCTCGGCCTCGGCCACCGCCGCATCGCCGTCATCACCGGCCCACCCCACGCCCTCGCCAGCCGCGCCCGGCTGGACGGCTACCGAGCCGCCATGGACATGGCCGACGTCCCCCTCGACCCCGCACTCATCCGCACCGGCGACTTCCAGATCGCCGACGGCCTGACCCACACCCGCGAACTCCTCACCCTCCCCCACCCGCCCACCGCCGTCTTCGCCTGCAACGACGGCGAAGCCCTCGGCGTCTACCAAGCCGCCGCCGAAGCCGGGCTACGCATCCCCGACGACCTCAGCGTCATCGGCTTCGACGACCTCCCCCCGGCGCCCTGGACCATCCCGCCCCTGACCACCATCCGCCAACCACTCAGCCAGATGGCAACCGCCGCCGCAACCATGGTCATGTCCATAGCCCGCGGCAAGGAACCGCCACACAACCGCGTCGAACTCGCCACCGAACTCATCATCCGCCGCAGCACCGCCCCACCCCGCGGCTGAGCGGCGTGAGCGCACGTTGTAACTTAGGTATACCTAAGCTCAATAGCTCGACAGCTCACTGGCTCCATAGCTCACTCTTGTCACAGCGCTGGGAGGCCACCATGGCCGACACGACCGAACGCCCCGCCCGCGCCGACGGGCCGGCCCGCGGGCCACGCCGCGCCCACCGCGCCACCGTCCGGCGCACCGAGCGCCTCACACCGGGCATGGTCCGCGTGGTGCTGGGCGGGCTGCCCGCCGACTTCGCCGCGGACACCTGCACCGACCACTACGTCAAGCTGCTGTTCCCGCCCCCCGGCGTCCGCTACCCCGAGCCGTTCGACCTCCGCCGCGTCCGCGAGGAGCTGCCGCGCGACCAGTGGCCCGTGACCCGCACCTACACCGTCCGCTCCTGGGACCCGCACGCCGACGAGATGGCCGTGGACTTCGTGGTGCACGGCGACGAGGGGCTGGCGGGCCCGTGGGCGGCCGGGGCCCGGCCCGGCGACGAGATCATGTTCCTCGGCCCCGGCGGCGGTTACGCCCCCGCGCCGGACGCCGACTGGCACCTCCTCGCCGGGGACGAGTCGGCGCTCCCCGCCATCGCCGCCTCGCTCGCGGCGATGCCCGAGGACGCCACGGTGCACGCCTTCATCGAGGTCGCCGGGCCCGAGGAGGAGCAGAAGCTCACCGCGCCCCCGGCCGCGCGGATCACCTGGCTGCACCGCGACGGCGCCCGCGTCGGCGCGGCCCTCGTCGCGGCCGTGCGCGGCCTTACCGCCCCGCCCGGCCGGGTGCAGGCGTTCGTCCACGGCGAGGCCGGCTGGGTCAGGGAGCTCCGCCGCCACCTGCGCGTGGAGCGGGCGATCCCCCGGGAGCGGCTGTCCATCTCGGGTTACTGGCGGCTCGGCTTCGACGAGGACGGCTGGCAGGCGTCCAAGCGGGAGTGGAACGCCCAGGTCGAGGCCGAGCAGGAGGCCGAGCAGGAGGCCGTGGCCGGAGCCGTGGGATCCCGGGCGGCCGGTTCGGCGGCGGCATGAGCGAGGTCGAGGCGAGGGCGAGCGCCGTGACCGCGCCTGACACCCACGACGGCGACACGGCCCGCGTCGCCGTCGTGACGGGCGCCAACCGCGGCATCGGCCGCGAGGTGGTCCGCCAGCTCGCCGCCCGCGGCTGGACGGTGGTGCTCGGCTCCCGCTCGCCCGAGCGCGGCGAGCGCGCGGCGCGGGAGCTGGCCGACGCCGGCGTCCGCGGGCGGATCCTGCCCCGGCGGCTCGACGTCGCCGACCCGGACGGGGTGCGGGAGTTCGCCGACCGGCTCGGCGAGGAGCTGGGACGCCTCGACGTGCTCGTCAACAACGCCGCGATCCACTACGACACCTGGCAGCGCGCCTCCGGCGCCGACCTCGGCGTGGTCCGCGAGGCCCTGGAGACCAACCTCCTCGGCGCCTGGCGGACGACCCTCGCGCTGATGCCGTGGCTGCGTGCCGGCCGCCACCCCCGGATCGTCAACGTCTCCAGTGGCGCCGGCTCCATCACCGAGATGAGCGCGGGCACCCCCGCCTACGCCGTGTCCAAGGCGGCGCTCAACGCCCTGACCCGCCAGCTCGCCGCCGAGCTGCGCGGCGAGGGGATCCTGGTCAACGCCGTCTGCCCCGGCTGGGTCGCCACCGACATGGGCGGGCCCGGCGGGCGGCCGGTCGGGCAGGGCGCGGCGAGCGTGCTGTGGGCGGTCGACCTGCCCGACGACGGCCCCACCGGCGGCTTCTTCCGCGACGGCCGCCCGGCGGCGTGGTGAGCGGAGTGATGACGCGACCCGTGACCATCGGCCCGGCCTCTGCTTGACTCGCCTTCATGCTGAGCATCGGGTCGGTAGTGATGGGTGTGTCGGATGTGCCGCGCGCCGTCGCCTTCTGGACGGAGGCGCTGGGGTACGTGCCGCGCGACGAGATCGAGGACGACTGGGCGGTGCTGCTGCCCGCCCCGAGCGGTGGCGGTGGTGGTGGCGGTGGCGGCGGCGTCCGGCTGTCGCTGGGCCGCAGCGAGACGCCGGTCCAGCGGCATCCGCGCGTCCACCTGGACCTGTACGCCGGGGACGCGGCCGACCAGGCCGCCGAGGTCGAGCGCCTGGTCGCGCTCGGCGCCCGGCGCGTGGACTGGGATCTGTACCCCGCGGACCCGGACTTCGTCGTGCTGGCCGACCCCGACGGCAACCGCTTCTGCGTCATCGACACGGGCCGCGCATCATGAACGGCATGAACGCCATGAACGCCGCGACCGCCACACTCCCCGAAGACACCGACCGCGCGACCCTCGTGGGCCGCCTCCACGACCCGGCGGACGGCGGGCCCTCCGTCGTCGCGCTGCGCGACGGCGCCGACGGCGAGCTCATCGACCTCACGCCGTTCGCCCCGACCGTCGCCCACCTCCTCGACCACGAGAACCCGATCGCCCTCGCCCGCTCCGCCGCGCCCATCCCCCGGGCCTGGCCCGCCGCCGAGGTGCTGGCCGCCACCCTGGAGGGCCGCCGCGACGTCCCGCACCTCCTCGCGCCCTGCGACGTGCAGGTGATCAAGGCGTGCGGGGTGACCTTCGTACGCAGCCTGATCGAGCGGGTCATCGAGGAGGCGGCGATGGGCGACCCGGCCCGCGCCGCGGACGTGCGCGAACGCGTCCAGGAGGTCATCGGCGGCGCGCTCGCCGACCTCGTGCCCGGCTCGGCGGAGGCGGCGCGCGCCAAGCAGGCGTTGATCGCCGAGGGGCTGTGGTCGCAGTACCTGGAGGTCGGCATAGGCCCGGACGCGGAGGTCTTCACCAAGGCGCCGGTGCTCTCGGCCGTCGGCACGGGCGCGCCGGTGGGGGTGTGGAGCCGGTCGGCGTGGAACAACCCCGAGCCCGAGCTGGTCCTCGCGGTCAACGCCGAGGGCCGGCCCGTGGGCGCCACCCTCGGCAACGACGTCAACCTGCGCGACATCGAGGGCCGCAGCGCGCTGCTGCTGGGCAAGGCCAAGGACAACAACGCCTCCTGCGCGATGGGGCCCTTCCTGCGGCTCTTCGACGAGGGCTTCGGCATGGACGACGTGCGCGCGCTGGACATCTCCCTGACCGTCGACCGGCCGGGCCACGGCCCGGTGCTGTCCGGGGTCAGCTCCATGCGGGAGATCAGCCGCGACCCGCTGGAGCTGCTGGCGCAGACGACGGGGGCGCACCACCAGTACCCGGACGGCCTGGTGCTCTTCACCGGCACGCTGTTCGCGCCCGGCGACTTCACGCACGCGCTGGGCGACGAGGTGCGGATCTCCTCGCCGCGGCTCGGCACGCTGGTCAACGCCGTGAGCCACGCGGAGTCGGCCCCACCGTGGTCCTTCGGCATCCGTGCCCTGATGACCAACCTGGCCCGACGCGGCCTGCTGCGCTGAGCCCACCCACCCGCCCCTCGGGGCCCCGCCCCGGGCCCCGAGGGGGATCAAGCCCCCGGCGCGACCCTCACCGCAGCAGGTTCAGGCTCGCGACCACCGTGAAGAACAGGATCAGCTGCTCGAACCTCCGCTGATCGACCCGCTTGATCGTCGCCCGCCCCGCGACCGCGCCCGCGACCACCGCCCCCGCCAGCGCCGCGTTCAGCCCCAGCGAGTCCGCGTCGATCAGGCCGAGGCCCGCGCTGAACGGCACCTTGAAGAGGTTGACGATGAAGAAGAACCACGCCGCCGTGCCGAGGAACCGCATCTTCGAGTAGCCGGAGGACAGCAGGTACAGGGCCATCACGGCTCCGCCCGCGTTGGCGACCATCGTCGTGAAGCCGGCCAGCAGGCCGTACACCGGCGCCCACGCCCGCCCCGTCGGGGTCTTCCCGCTGCGGCGCTGCCACACGTGCACGCCGAGTATCGCGAGCAGCATCACGCCGATCGTGCGCCGCATCGCCGTGTCGTCCACGGCCGCGACGAACGCCACGCCCGCCAGCACCCCGACAGCGACCGAGGGGAAGAGCCGCAGCAGCGCGGGCCAGTCCACGTGCCGCCGGTAGGCGGCGATGGCCAGCACGTCGCCGAGGATCAGCAGCGGCAGCAGCGCCCCGCTGGACTCGCGCGCGGGCAGCACGGCGGCGAAGAGCGCGACGCTGATGGCGCCGACGCCGCCGATCGACGTCTTGGCGAACCCGACCAGGAGCGCGGCCAGGCCGAGTACCGTCCAGTCCACGCCGCTCAGGCCACCTATCACCCGCCGGACACTACGTGCCGCCAAGGCGGTAGGACCATCCGGCCTCGGCCCGACTTTCCCTGGCGTCTTCCCTGGCGTCTTCTCTGGCGTCGCGCGGGACCGCCCCGGGTACCACTCCGGCAGCGATCCTGAGGGAGGTGGCACGCGTGAGGCGCTGGGTGCGGGCGTTCCTCGCACAGGCGTGGGAGGGCTGCGTCGTGTTCGGGCGCCTCAGCGCCAGGGAGCGCCCGGCCGGCTCCGGCTCCGGCACCCGCCCCGACGAGAGGCCCGCGAGCCCCGGGAGGTCTGAGGGGCCCGAGGGGTCCGAGGGGTCCGAGGGGTCCGAAGGGCCCGCGCGCTCCGGCCCGCCCCAGCCCGGCCACCCCGAGCGCGTGCCGCCTGCGGACGAGACCACCCCGGAGAGCCTGGCGTTCTGGGAGCAGGTGCACAGGCTCGGGGACGAGATCCTGCCCCGTGGTCCCCGCGACGATCGCGGCCGGCGCAGGTGAGTTAGCATCACCGCGCTCCGGCACATGTTCTCCGGTACTCCGGCTTTCCGTTTCTCCCGCACTCCCGCCCCGCACACCCCCAGGAGCCGCATGTCCCCCTCCCCGCAGCCCTCGTCCCCGCAGCCCTCGTCCCCGCAGCCCTCGTCCCCGTCCACCGGCCCGGTGCGCCTGGGCCCCGAGGCGTACGCCGCCCTGCGGCCCACGGCGCGGGCCACCATCGCCGACGGGTTCTGGGCCGAACGCCGCCGGGTCAACGCCGAGGTCAGCATCGCGCAGGGCCCGGCGCGGCTGGCGAAGGCCGGGAACCTGGCGAACCTGCGGCGCGCGGCCGACGGGGAGACCGGCGGGTACCAGGGCTGGGCACCCTTCCAGGACTCCGACGTGCACAAGTGGCTGGAGGCCGCCGCCTGGCAGCTCGGCGACCCGGCGACCGGCCGGGAGGCCGCCGCCGAGCTCACCGACCACATCACGGAGATCACCGCCCTGCTGGCCCGCGCCCAGCAGGACTCCGGCTACCTCAACAGCTACTACCAGGTGGCCAAGCCCGAGGTGCCGCACTTCAGCGAGCCGCTGTGGGGCCACGAGCTGTACACGGCGGGCCACCTCATACAGGCGGCGGTGGCCCTGCGCCGCACCACCGGGCGTTCCGAACTCCTCGACACAGCCGTGCGGTTCGCCGACCACATCGCCGACACCTTCGGGCCCGAGGGCTCCGGCAGGCCGGTGGACGGCGTCGACGGCCACCCCGAGGTCGAGACCGCGCTCGTCGAGCTCGCCCGCGAGACCGGCGTCGACCGCTACACCGACCTGGCCCGCTACTTCGTGGACCGGCGCGGCGGCGCGCTGCCCGCCACCGGCGGCAAGGGCACCGACCGCCCCGGCTACTCCCAGGACCACGCCGCCCTCCGCGAAGCCACCGCCGTCACCGGGCACGCCGTGCGGCAGCTCTACCTGCTGGCCGGCGCCGCCGACATCGCCGCCGAGACCGGCGACGAGGGGCTGCGGACCGCCGTGGAGCGGCTGTGGGCCGAGATGGCCGCCCGCCAGACGTACCTCACCGGCGGCGTCGGCGCCCACCACGCCGACGAGGGCTTCGGCCAGCCCTACGAGCTGCCGAACGACCGCTCCTACTGCGAGACCTGCGCCGCCATCGCCTCCGTCCACTTCTCCTGGCGCATGGCCCTCCTCACCGGCGAGGCCCGCTACTCCGACCTCGTCGAGCGCACCCTCTACAACGGCGTGCTGTGCGGCGTGTCCCTCTCCGGCGACCGCTACCTCTACGACAACCCGCTGCACGTGCGCGACGGCCACGCCGACCAGGAGGGCGTCACGCCGCGCCGCGTGCCGTGGTTCGACTGCGCCTGCTGCCCGCCGAACGTGATGCGCATGCTGGCGTCCCTCCCCCACTACCTGGCCGCGACGACGGCGGACGGCACCGAGCTCCAGGTGCACCAGTACGCCAGCGGCACGGTCGCCGCCCGCCTGCCGGGCGGGGGCGGCGAGGTGGCGCTGGAGGTGCGGACGAACTATCCGTGGGGCGACCGGGTGGAGTTCACCGTCACCGGCGCCGGGGACGGCCCGTGGACGCTGGCGCTGCGCGTGCCGCACTGGTCCGAGGACGGCTGGTCGGTGTGGCTGCCCTCGCGGAACGCCCCCTACTCCTACGCCGACGGCTGGCTGCGGCTGACCCGCACCTGGGAGGTGGGCGAGGTGGTGGTCCTCATGCTCGACATGAAGCCGCGCCTCACCCTGGCCGACCCCCGGGTGGACGCGGCGCGCGGCTGCGTCGCGATCGAGCGCGGCCCGCTCGTGCACTGCGTGGAGGGCGTGGACCTGCCGCCGCTGCCGGACGGCGCCGGTCTCGACGACCTGGTCGTGGACACCCGCGCCCGGCCGCGTGACGCCGAACGCCCCGACCTGCTCGGCGGCGTCACCGCCGTCACCGCCACGGCCCGCGTCCGCCCCCGCCCGGCGGCCGACGGCGCCGGGGGCTGGTGGCCCTACCGCCCCGTCACCGACGGCGTTCCGGGCCCGGCGGGCGAGCCGATCACGGTGACGGCGATCCCGTACTACGCCTGGGCCAACCGCGAGGACGGCCCCATGCGCGTCTGGCTCCCGGTCATCTGACGCCCTGACGCCTCCGCAACGCCGGGCGCCGGTACTCGCGCCCGGCGGGGACCCCTCCCGGAGCCGGTCTGACACAGTCACCGCCCGCAGGCGCTCGGTCACACGGCTTCGAGGAGTGGATCGCCCATGCCCCCGGGACCCCCGAACCTTCACTTCACGAGGGACGAGGTCGAGGCGACGGCCGGCGACAAGAAGCCGTGGACGCGGCAGACGGAGTTCGACAACGAGATCAACCCCGAGGACATCGCCGGCGTGGCGGCCGCCTACGGCCGGGCCGCCGCCGAGGCGAGGGGGGCGCAGGACCTCGCGCAGCGGGCCACCCAGATCTCGGAGCGGGCCGGGGGCCTGGACGGCTCCTCGCTGGTGGACGGCGAAGCGCGCATCGACGAGACCAGGGGCGGCCTGCAGGACGGCGGCGCCGACGTCGACGCCGTGGTCGGGCACCTGGTCTACGCCATGAACCTGGCGCTCGCGGCCCAGGACGACGTCCGCGGGCTGATCCACAACCCTCGGGGGCTGGAGACCAGGTACGCCAACCACCTCAGGGCGGCCACCGACGAGTGGAACGGCTGGGTGGGGTCGTTGAACGACGCCCTGGCCGAGAGCAGCGGGCAGATCTGGTTCACCGAGCAGCCGCCCCCGCCGACGGTCAGTCACAACGGCGAGACGCTCCAGGCGTCGCTGACGCCCGGCGGCTGGGCCCTCCCGGACAGCCTGGCCGAGAGGATCCGGACCAAGCACCTCCAGCTCGCGGCGAACGACGCCTCCGCCACGTGGGACGACATCGACGCGGAGATCCAGCGGTACCGCCAGCGGATGACGGAGCGGGCGGACGAGCTCAGGCGCCTCGGCTACGACGTGTCGGGGGGCCCGCTGGGCCTGTTCACCAACGACGAGATGGCGCGGTGGGTCAACGACCAGGCGTTCCTGGAGCTCTGCCGGCAGCTGGGCATCGATCCCGCCGCCTGGGACACCGGCAAGGGCCTCTCCCACAACGACGACCGCATCCGGCGCGTGTACGAGTACTACGCCGATCTCTTCCTGCGCCACCCCGAGTTGCAGTGGGCGGGCATGGCGAAGCTGGCCGGCAGCCTGGTCTACGCGGGCATGCAGGACCTGCACGTGCTGCGCGGTCTCACCGGCGACGAGCGCCTGAAGTTCCTCGCGGAGGCCGCGCCGGGCATGCCGCCCGGCATGGCGCTGGCCCTGGCCAACGCCGGCGAGGCGGAGCTGGAGTACTACGAGGACACGTTCGTCGACATGCAGAAGCAGATCTTCATGGACCTGGGCTGGCAGCACGCCGCCTACGACCGCGGCGGGATCGACGAGATGCGGCGCCTGGCGGCCGAGGGCCGGCTCCCGGCCGACCAGCTCACCGCGTGGGAGAACATCGCCTCGGGCGACCCGGCGCGGATCCAGGAGGGCAACGTGGCGCTGCTGCGGCGCGAGCAGGAGACGATCCTCCAGGACGACTACGACGAGATGCAGCGGCGGCCGTTGGGCGACGCGGTCACGTACATGCTCGGCGCCACCTCCGAGTCGCCGGTGTCGGGCGGCAGGCCCTTCCGCGAGGTGGTGAACGACGTCCACGTCGACCTCCCGGACCAGGTCCGGGTGCCCGTCCCGGCGTTACCGGGCTCGGGAGGGATCGACATCGACACGCCCGACGAGATCCGATTCGACTCTCCGCTGCCCACGGGCAACATCGCGGACTTCGACTCCCGCTGGCAGTGGATTCAGGACGACATGCTGCCGGCCTACCAGGGCCAGCTCGCCAACGACATGGAGGGGCTGCGCGAGGACGTCAGCCGCCCGCTGAGCGAGCGCGCGTCGGACTACCGCCTCATCCCGCTGCCGTACGACCCCGACGACGGCGTCAACTAGCCCCTGCCCCTGCCCCTGCCCACGGCTGGCACAGCACCGGATTCTGCAACTCCGCGCAGGGCCGGTGCCCGTGGCGGCGGATGATGTCCTTGCCCACCTCGTCGGTCAGGTACCGCAGGAAGCCGGCGACGAGGGAGTCCGCGCCCGGCTCGCGGTAGGTGTAGGCGTACTCCGTCTCCCAGAAGGGGTACGCCTCGTAGTCGGCGGCACGCAGCTCGGCCCGGTTTCCGTCGATGCGCAGCAGATCGACCTCGCCGCGCTCCTCCGCCTCCAGGGCGCTGCCGAGCTCGGCGTAGCCGATGGCGCCGTCGATCTCCCCGACCGTGTCGAGCACCGCGTCGGTCTCGGACACCTCGCAGTGCACCACCTCGCCCTCCGCCGTGCCGGGCAGCAGGGTCCGGCAGTCGCGGGAGTTGCGCTGAAGCCCCTGCCCTCCCAGGACCCGGTCCTCGAAGACCTGCCGGGTGCCGGAGTTGGCCAGGCGGCTGACGAGGACGACCGGCAGATCGCCCGCGGCGCCGTCCACCCCCACCTCCGACCAGGTCGCGACCTCGCCCGCGTAGACCTGCCGGATCTCCTCCACGGAGAGGTCCTCGATGCCGATCCGCGGGTTGAGGACGGGGGTGAAGAGGGAGAACGCGATGGGGCGTTCCACCAGGTGCGGGAGGCCGGGCGGCTTCTCGCCGTCGGAGAAGGCGACCATGTCGGTGCGCTCCTCCCGGTCGAGGCGGTCCAGGCCGTCGAGGCTGCCCTCGGCCCGGATCTCGACGCTGGTGCCCGGACAGGTGCCCTCGTACGAGGCGGCGGCGGCCTCCAGCACGGGCCGGAACGCCGTCGATCCGACCACGGTGATGCCGCTGCCCGTGGCGGCGCAGTCCAGGGGCGCCGGGTCGTCGCGCGAGACGAGGTACTGGGCGACGACGACCAGCGCGAGGAAGCAGATGAGGAACGCCGACCGGACGGACAGGTCGGGCGACCACCAGGAGCGGTCGGTGCTGCGGCTCTTGGTCTCCCGGACGTGGCCGCCCCAGAAGCCGCCCATGATGCGGCCCTGGACGTGGACCTTCCGGTCGGGCTCCCCGGCCGGCGCGGCCGGGTCGCGCCCCAGGACCACCAGCACCTTGTACGCCTGCCCCCGGACCAGCGGCACCTGCGGGAGGTCGATGTGGTTGCCGTCCACCCGGATGTTGTCGTGGATGTCCGGGATGAGGGCCACGTCGTCGGGATCGACGACGGTCACCTCCCACCGCTGCACCACGCGGTGGGGGAACAGGACGCGGATGCCCCGGCGGCTGTCGCTGCTGTTCGGGATGAACTGGTAGTCCTCGGCCTTGACGTTGGCGACGCCGTTGTTCTCGATGCGCAGCAGGACGAGCGAGGGGTGGTCGAGACCCGGCAGCGCCTGGGTGGCCTCGGTGTCCATCTGGACGCGGTAGCCGAGCCGCTTGAAGCCCAGGAGGGTGAACTCCCACAGCGCGGCGATGATGGGCACGACAACGCCGAGGATGGCGAGCGTGATCTCCCACGGAATGATGTCCACGGCGTCAAGTTACGGAGGGGCGCGGTGTGTTGCCGCAGCCGGCGCAGCGCGGGGGTGATGCTTCAGAGAGTGTTCACCGGCTGTTGAGCGCCTCGTGTCCCATACGAGACGCCGAACGCCTGCCGGGCGATCTCGCTTTACGAATCAACCGGCCGGCGATGCGAAAAGGGTGATATCGGCGTGGACGAGAATGCGACGCCGTCCAGCGCTCCATTCCGTGGGAGTGAGAGGAGTCCGCGTTCGCATGATGCCGGGGTGGTGCGGGGGGACGTGAGCGGGGAGCCTCGTCGCGGTGGCGCGAGCCCATGCCGCCCACGTCGCCGAAAACCTCTTCGCACAGGACCGCAGGAGGGTCGTGGATCAGCCGTCAAGGGCGAAGCATGGAGGAGTTAGCATCGCCCTGTACGCATGAGGGAAAGGTTTTCGCTCAGGTGAGGGTTCCCGTTTGACCACGCGACGCAAGCCCACGGTGACGCTGACGGACGTGGCAAGGCGGGCCGGGGTCTCCGTGGCCACGGCGTCGAAGGCTCTCAACAGCGGCAACGACGTGGCCCCCGGCACCCGCCGCCGGGTGATGCGCGCGGCCGAGGAGCTGGCGTTCCGGCCCAACGCCCTCGCCCGCGGCCTGATCTCCGGCCGCACGAGCGCCGTCGGCCTGCTGACCGACGAACTCGGCGGCCGCTTCGCCATCCCCGTGCTGCTGGGCATCGAGAACACCCTCGGCAGCGGAGAGATGTCGGTGATGCTCTGCGACTCCCGGGGCGACGCGATCCGCCGCCAGCACTACATCCGCTCGATGCTGGCCCGCCAGGTGGACGGCTTCATCGTGCTCGGCGACAGCAACGACATCCGCGCCTCGCTGCGCGAGGAGATCCCGGTCCCGGTGGTCTACGCCTACTGCGAGTCCGACGACCCCGCCGACGTGTCGGTGCTCTCCGACGACCGGGCGGGCGCCCGGCTGGCGATGGAGCACCTGGTCTCGCTCGGCCGCCGCCACATCGGGCACATCACGGGCGAGGAGACCTACCGGGCCGCGCGGGAGCGGGCGGAGGCGGTGCGCGAGGTCCTGGCGGAGGCCGGGCTGCCGCTGGCGGGCGGGGTGCCGTTCTTCGGCGAGTGGACCCGGCGCTGGGGGCGGCACGCCGCCCGGCTGCTGCTGGCCGCCCACCCGGAGACGGACGCGGTCTTCTGCGGCAGCGACCAGGTCGCCAACGGCGTGATCGAGACCATCCTGGAGTCCGGCCGGCGGATACCCGACGACGTGGCCGTGGTCGGGTACGACAACTGGGAGGTCTTCTCCGCCGACAGCAGGCCGCCGCTGACCACCGTCGACCTGGACCTGCAACGCCTGGGCGCGACCGCCGCCAGCCACCTGCTCGACGCGCTGAACGGGCGCCCGGCCTCCGGCGTGGTGCGGCTGCCCGGCCGCCTCGTGGTCCGCGAGTCCACCGGGCCGCTGCCGCGCACGGGAGGTGCCGCGCGTCCGGCCGCCCCGGCGGGTCCGGCTCCGGCGGAGTCGGGTCCGGCGGGTCCGGGTCCGGGATCGGATCCGGCGGGCGCCGTCGGCGCCGTGCCGCCCGTGGAGCAGTGGGTCCCCGACCCGCTGTGGCGGATCGCCGCGCCGCTGCTCCCCAGCGACCGCCCCTCCCGCCCCCAGGGCGGCGGGCGCCGCCGCGCCCCCGACCGCTCGGTCCTGGCCGCCCTGCTCTACCTGGCGTCGACGGGCGGCTCCTGGCGCACCCTGCCGCCGGCGATGTTCGGCGTCAGCGGGGCGACGGTGCAGCGCCGGCTGGCGGAGTGGCAGGGCTTCGGCGTCTTCGCCCGCCTCGGCGCGGCGCTCGACGACCTCCCCGCCGCCGCCACCGCCTCCCAAACGCCCGGGACAGAATCGAGCAATTGGTTGCAGATGGCGCGCGTGGCCGTCCCCGCGCTCGCCTCACCCGACGCACGGTCATACGAGCAGCCAAAACCGTAACCCGTTCGGCCGCATGCTCGATGAGCACGGCATGAACGGCATGAACGGCATGAACGGCAAGAAGCGCACGAACAGGCGGACGGCTTGGGCCCGTTGGCCGCTGCTGGCGTTGGCGGCGGCCGGGGCCGCGACCCTGACCACCGGCACGGCCACGGCCGACGAGCACTACGACGGCACCACCCTGATCGGCCCCCGCTACGGCCTCCTCGTCACCGGCCAGATCGACGACCCGCTGGAGGACGTTCTCGAACACGCGGCGATCTTCGGCTCCCACACCGTCACCAACGACTGAGGAGACGCGCGGGTATTGATGCGATCACCACGAAATCGCCCCCTCGGCCCGCGGCCCGGGACGGTCGGCTCCTCCTCGCTCATATGACTTTCGGCGACGGCCTTCTCGCGCACAGCAGCCGCCGCCTACGCTCTTTTTCGCACCCACCCTTTCGAGAATGGAGAAGGGCATGAAGAAGCCGTACGAGGCCCCGATGCTGATTCGCCAGGGAGAATTCCGCAGGAGGACGGGCTTTCTCCAGGATGCCGGCAACGACCGCTTCGTCCTGAGCAAGAACTGACGGCCGAAACAGCCCGGCAGATCATGTCTCTATCGCCTTCGGCGAGCCGGCGGGAGGAATTCTTCGCGGTCCTTCCGGACACCGCGTCGGCCTCCCGCGCGGCGCGCCGCCTGCTGTCCGGGCCCCGCTTCCGCCGGGCCCAGTCGGTGGCGCACGCCTCCGGCCGGCCCTGGCTGGTCGGTCACTGGCGCGACGACGACCTCCTGACCGCGCACACGCCGCAGGCGCGGCTCGCCGTGATCGGCTGCTGCCCCATCACCTCGGCCGAGCTGCGGCGGCGCGCCGCGCGGCTGCGGGACCTGGCGGAGCTCGACGAGCTGGCCCGCGCGCTGCCCGGGAGCTTCCACCTCGTGGCCGAGCTCGACGGCCGGCTGCGGGTGCAGGGGACGGCCTCGGGGCTGCGGCTGGTGTTCCACGCGAGCGTCGCCGGGACGCGGGTGGCCGCCAGCCGCGCCGACGTCCTGGCCGAGGCGATCGCCGCCGGTCCTGACCAGGAGCAGCTCGCCGTCCGGCTGTTGTGGCCGGTGCCGCACCCGCTCGCGGAGCCCTCGATGTGGCGCGGCGTCGCCGCCGTGCCGCCGGGCGAGGCGTTGATCGTCGCCGTGGACGGCCGGGGCGGCCGGACGACGCGCTGGTGGGCGCCGCCCGAGGCGCGGCGTTCGCTCGCGGCGGGCGCGCCCGCGGTGCGCGAGGCCCTGACCGCGGCGGTCGACGCCCGCACCCGCGAGAGGCCCGCCGTGAGCTGCGACCTCTCCGGCGGCCTGGACTCCACCTCCATCACGTTTCTCGCGGCCCGATCGGCCGGTTCGGGCGGTTCGGCGGGTTCGGGCGGTTCAGCCGGTTCGGGCGGGACGCGGGTGATCGCCAGCACCTGGCCGGGCCGCGACCCGGCCGACACCGACCTCGACTGGGCCCGCCGCGCCGCCCGCCACCTCCCCGACGTCACGCACGTGGTGTGGGACGCCGCCGCCGCGCCGCTGGTCTACACCGACCTGCTGACCATCGACGAGCCGATGGACGAACCCACCATCGGCGTCATGGATCTCGCCCGCGCCCTGTACCACCTGCCCGGACTCGCGCGGCGCGGCAGCCGGCTGCACCTGACCGGCATCGGCGGCGACCACGTCGCCTGGTGCTCGGAGGCGTACTACCACCGGCTGGCGCGCACCCGCCCGCTGCTCGCCCTGCGCAGGCTCCGGGGCTTCCGCGCGCTGTGGAACTGGCCGCTGCGCGAGACGGCGTGCGCGCTCGCCGACTCCCGGCCCTACGGGCGGTGGCTGGCCGACGCGGCGGCGCGGCTGCGCGACCCGCCGCCGCCCCGCGTCAGCGGCGCCCTCGGCTGGGGCACGGCGCCGCGCCTGTTCGACTGGGCCACGCCCGACGCCGTACGCCTGGCCCGGCGCGCGCTCGCCGAGGCCGCGCCCTGCGCAACGCCCCTGGCGCCGGACCGGGGCATGCACACCGACCTGGAGCAGATCCGCGCCTGCACCCGGATCATCCGGCAGTGGGACCACTCCGCCGCCCGGCTGGGGCTGCCGCAGTCCTCGCCGTTCCTCGACGACCGGGTCATCGGGGCGTGCCTGGCCGTCCGCCCCGCCGAGCGGGTCACGCCGTGGGCGTACAAGCCCCTGCTGGCGGCGGCGATGCGCGGCATCGTGCCGGAGGAGTGCTTGCGCCGCACCAACAAGGCCCAGGCGGCGCTGGACGCCGCGGCCGGGCTGCGGGAGCACCGGGGGGACCTGGCGGCGCTGTGGCGGACGGCGCACCTCGCCCGGCGCGGCCTGGTGGACGCGAACCGCCTGGAGGAGCTGGCGCGGCGCCCGTCCACTCCCGGCCTGCGCGACGCGATTCTCTATTCGACCATCGCCTGCGAGGTATTTCTCCGGACGCTGTCCCGCGATCCAGCAGCCCTGCAGAACTGAACCAGGGCACGATTCGCGGCGCGGATTCAAGGCACTGATCCACGGCACTGATCCACGGCACTGATCCACGACTGAGAGGGAAGAGACCGCCCATGCCCCTGCGTTTCCGTGACAATGTCGTGACCGCCGAGACCGAATACGGCGCGGTGCTGCTCGACCAGCGCAGCGGCGACTACTGGGAGCTGAATCCCACGGGCGCGCTCGTGGTCCGGACGCTGATGCGCGGCGGCGAGGAGAGCGACGCCGTGGCCGCGCTCGTCGAGGAGTTCGACGTCTCCACCCCGCGCGCCACGCAGGACGTCTCGGATCTGCTCGCGCACCTGCGGTCCTCGGGGCTGGTGGTGGCGCGGTGACCACGCCCAGCGCCCTCGACCGCCCCGCCGGGGTCCCCTTCTCCCACCGACTGGCGGCCCTTCTCGTGCTGCCGCCGGCGTTCGCCCTCGCGCGCCTGCCGCCGCACCGGCTGCGCCGCGTGCTTCTGACGCTGCGTCGCGGCGCCTCCCCGGCGGGGGCGGCGCAGGCCCAGGCGGCGCGGGACGCGGTCTGCGCGGTGAGCCTGCGGTGCGCGTCCCCCCGCGGCTGCCTCCCCCGGTCGCTGGCCGCCGCCCTGATGTGCCGTCTGTGGGGCACCTGGCCGACCTGGTGCACGGGGGTGCGGGCGCTGCCGCCGTTCGCGGCTCACGCCTGGATCGAGGCCGACGGCCACCTGGTGGGCGAGGGCGACGTCCCCCACGACTACTTCCGCCGCCTCATCACCGTCGCTCCGGCGTGATGGAGCAACGGACGCCAAGCGGCATCACGCCCCGTTGGTCACCGGCCGGGCCACGTCTCCCGACAGGGCGCGGCTGAGGCGGACGAAGGCGGCGACGGTGGCGAAGGGCGTCACCAGGGCGTTGGCGAACAGGGCCATCCAGGCGCCGGCGGACAACCACAGGACGGTGGGGACGTCGCCGTTCTTGAAGTCGTCCATGGTGGCGAGCAGGCCCGTCAGCCAGGCGAGGTGGCCCACGACGGCCGCCGACCACGCGAGCCAGTAGACGGCCGAGGCGGCGGCCCAGGCGCGGGCGTGGCGCTCGGTGTGGCGCTGGAGCGTGCGGCGACGGTACGCCAGCCAGACGAGGGCGGCGACGAGCAGCAGCGTCAGCGGCGGGAACAACCCGTCGTTGTCGGCGAACCTGGCCAAGTCGCCCGCGAGGCCGTCCGCCGGCGGGATCAGTGGGTGCTCGCGCGCCACCTCCTTCAGCCTGCGGCTCGCGAGCAGCAGCATCACCATGGGGATCAGCCCGAAGAGGCTCAGCAGCGGACGGCCCAGCGCGCCGCGCTGCACCCAGGGGGCGAGCCAGATCCGGCGGAGGGGGTCGTGCCGGAGGTGGATGGGGCCCTGGCGGGACGGCGGGGCGGCGTACGCCGCGTAGGGGGCGTACGGGGAGACGGCGGGCCGAGGCGGGGGCGAGGGCTGGGGCCGGGGCCGGGGCTTGGCCGGCGGCGGCCCGGTCCTGGTCGGGGCGTGGTGCGCGTCGACATCGACCCTGGTCGGCGTGGCCGTGGACCCCTCGTTCTCGCTCTGCTCCTCCTCAGCCTCCAGGTTGAGAAGGTGCTCGGCCTTGCGAGCGATGGCCGAGGCGACCGGCGCCGGCAGCCAGTCCCCGCGCCCGTCGTCGCTCTCCGCCGCGCAGGCCAGGACCCGGTCGAGGGTGAAGCGCTCCTCGGGCCGCTTGATAAGGCAATTGCCGACGACCCCCCACATCGCCCCCGGCAGGTCGTCGATGTCGGGCTGCTTGTGCACCACCCGGTACAGCAGCTCGGGCCCGGAGCCGGTACCGAACGGGCCGCGCCCGGTGGCGGCGTAGGTCATGACGGCCCCCAGCGCGAACACGTCGCTGGCGGCGGTCACCGGCTCGCCCTCGGCCTGCTCGGGCGAGATGTAGCCGGCCGAGCCGATGACCAGGCCCGTGCCGGTCAGCGCGGTCTCGTCGGCGGCCCGCGCGATCCCGAAGTCGATCAGGCGCGGCCCGTCCTGGGAGAGCAGCACGTTGGACGGCTTGAGGTCGCGGTGGACGAGCCCGCTGTCGTGCACGGCGGCGAGCGCGCGGGCGAGGCCGCCCAGCAGGCGCCACAGCGCGGGCTCGGGCAGCGGCCCGTGGTCGTGCACGGCCTCGGCCAGCGTGGGCCCGGGGACGTAGGCGGTCGCCAGCCACGGCACGGGCGCGTCCGTGTCGGCGGCCACCACCGGAACCGTCCCGGCGCCCGACACCGCCTGTGAGGCCCGCACCTCGCGGGCGAACCGCTCACGGAAGCCGGGCGCGGCGGCCAACGCCGGATGCACCCGCTTCAACGCGACCGCCCGCCCGCCGGAGGAGCGGCCGAGGTAGACCCGCCCCATCCCGCCCTCACCGAGGCGGAGCAGCAGCCGGAACTCCCCCACCCGCCTTGGGTCTTCATCCGTCAACGGCCACACGGCCGGACACCCCCGAGCCACTTGATGTTGTGAACGCGACCACAGTGTCGCAGGCGCGGGCACGCGGGCGGTCCGGGTCGTGCGGCGCTGTTACGGAGTTGGTGATCTCCGCCTGCCTTGGGTGGCATGACCAGCAGGGTTCCCATCCGCCAGCTTCAGGAGCACGCCAGCGAGATCGCCGATCGCGCCGCCGTGCTCACACCAGGCGCCCTGCGCCCTGCGCCCTGCGTCCGGCTCAAACTCGATGATCCCCGCGACTGCGACGAAATGGCTGCCAACGCCGCCTGAGCCTGACCATTTCGTCGCAGTGGACGCTCGGCCCGCACCAGACGCCTCGCTGCGGCGGCGAGGGAACGCGACCGCGCCGGGACGTGGGTAACGGATCTGTCGCGGGAGGGAGTTGTCCGGGCGGGTGTGGACGCGGGAGGGAGTTGTCCGGGCGGGTGTGGACGCGGGTGGGTACGGTCGGGGTGGTGTTGTCGGCCGGGGTGAGGGGGTCGCTGATGGTGCCGGCGTGGAGATCGCGGTCGGTGGCGCGAACAGGCAGGGAAAACGCGCAAGGCGGAAGCGTGATCTCACCGGGCGACGACGAGCCGCGTGTGCGGGTACAGCAGCAGCTGCTCACCGCCAGCGAGATGGAGCACGTAACGGGCCTCGAAGAGGCTGCGCGCGGCCCCGCAGATCGTGAAGGAACGGCCGCCGATGCGGAGGAGGTCGCCGGGGCGGATGTCTGCGGCGGCGACCTGGACCTCGGTGGGCCATCCCTGCGGCCCGGCTGTCGTCATCGCCCATCCTCCCGCCGCGCCACGAGTCGGCGTTGAAGGGCCTGCGGGCGCTGAATCTCGTATCGCGTGTCCAGCCTGAGGAGTTGGGGCGTCTGGTGCCCCTTGACGAAGGCGAGTCTGCTTCTCCTGCCGGAGACCCAGCGCAGATCAACGACCTCGCGGAAGAGGCCATCGACGGCCAGCAGGTCGCCTGTGTGGATCCCCTTCGCCGTGACCTCGATGAGCTGGAAGATTCTGCCGCCCGACACCTCCACGGCTCCCACGGCGGACCTGCGCAAGGGCTGGGCCAGCCAGAGATCCGAGACGGTGCGGGCGAAGCGGGCATGGCGGGCCTGGCCCCTGCCGTGGCGCACGGCGTGCTGGATCGCCCAGGCCTCGGGGTCCTCGGGGGCGTGGGCGGGTGGTGACGACTCGTGGCAGGTGAGGCATTCGAAGACGTGCTGCTGGAGCGTTGTGGGCTCCCGGTTGACGCGCCACTCGGTCACGGCGCGTCCTTGATGACCGGCTCGAAGTCGCAGCGCATCCAGACCCGCTTGCCGCCCGGCGCCGCCTCGAAGCCGAGGTCGTCGGCGACCTCGCGCAGCAGCCACAGCCCTCTGCCGCAGTCGTGCACCCAGTCGGGCTGACGGACGGTGGGGAGGGCCGGGGAGCGGTCCTGGATGGACAGACGGATGATCGATGGGCCGAACTCGGCCTCGCGGAGATGGACTTCCAGTCGGCAGCGGGGATCGCCCGCGTGCTTGTGGACGTTCCCCAGCAGTTCCGATACGCCCAGCGCCACGGCGTCAACGACCACCGTTGGTGCGCCCCACTCCCGCATGTGCTCAGCGACTCGGGCTCTCCATGCGGCGATCTCCGGCAGACGCACCGCCAACTCGTAGGCGTGGACGTGCTCGCTTGCGCGGAGTGGGAGTGCGATCGCCATGAAACCCTCCAGTCGCCAGGTAATTGACTGTATGTCACTTGGCGTGTGCCGCTCGTGGTGGGAGATAGCATGGACTCAACGCAGAGCGTTCCGCAAGCCGTTGTCCGCAACTTGCGATTTGATGGAAGTCGCAAGTTGGTTCGATCGTTCGCCCATGAGCATCACGCGAGATGCGGCAGACTGGGCGGTGTCGTCCGCGAGTTGAGGAGGGGACATGGGCCGACCGGTATCAACCGTCCGAAGGATCCGCCTGGGCATGGAGCTGCGCCGCCTGCGAGACAAGGCAAACGTCCCGCAGGCCGTAGCGGCGGAGACGATCGACGGCAGCGAGACGAAGATCAGCCGCGTGGAGGCAGGCAAGACCGGCGTGAACCGCCTGGAGTTGGTCGCGCTGCTGGATCTCTACGGCGTGAAGGACGAGAAGTTCCGCAACGACCTGATCGAGCTGAGCCGCAACAGCCGCAAGCGTGGCTGGTGGCAGCAGCGAAGGGACATCCCGACCCCGAAGCTCATGGAGCTGATCGAGCTGGAATCGACGGCTTCCCAGATCTTCGAGTACAAGGCCATGCTCGTGCCGGGGCTCTTCCAGACCGAGGACTACGCTCGCGCCGTTATGAGCGGCTTCCCCTCCACGGACGACGAGTCAGTGGAGTCGTGGGTCCAGGTCCGGATGGAGCGACAGAAGCTCCTCACACGGGACGACGCGCCCCGGATCTTCTGCATCCTCGACGAGGCGGCGCTGCACCGCCAGATCGGCGGCCCCAAGGTGATGGCCGCGCAGCTGCGGAAGCTTGTCGAGATCAACAACCCTCCGCACCTGTCGATCCAGGTACTCCCTTTCACGCTCGGAGCGCACGCCGGGACGGACGGTTCGTTCCAGATCTTCAGCTATCCCGCGCCAGTAGCGATGGACATCGTCTTCATGGAGCAGAAGGCGAGTAGGGTCTTCGTTGAGGAGGAAGCAGATCAGGAGCCGTACCTGACAGCGGCGGAACACCTCCGCACGCAGGCGCTCTCCTCACCCGACTCGATGAGACTGATCTCCGCCCTGGCAGCGGAGTTCGACCGCACCTAGAGGAAACCATGCGACACGACCTGCCCGCCGACCAGTGGCGCAAGTCCAGCTACAGCAGCGGCGGAAGCGGCGACTGCGTCGAGATCCAGGGGACCGACGACGGCCGGATAGCGCTCGGGGACAGCAAGGACCGCGCCCGGGGCGCGTTCACCTTCCCCGCCACCGCTTGGACGGCGTTCGTCGGGCTGATCGCGAGCGAGTAGCCGCGCCATCCGACTTCGGGGATGAACAGACCAACGAGATTGGTCTGTTCATCCCCGAAGTCACGAGCGAGTGACCATTCGCGACGACTCCGTCACCATCCGCGCCTCCCCGCCTCCGCGCGGGGAGGTACGCCGCATGCGCAACCAAGATCGCGAGCGCCGCCTCGCCCAGGCCCAATGCCACGTCGCCACCCACTCCCAGCTCCTCGGCCTCGGCGTGGCCAAGTCCACGCTCGTGCACCGCTGTTCCCCGCGCGGCCCGTGGCAGAGCCCGTTTCCGCGCGTCGTCGTGCTGCACAACGGCCCGCTGAGCGTGGCGCAGCGCTACTGGTCGGCGTTGCTCTACGCCAGGGGGCGCGCCGGAGAGAACGCCCCGGCCCTGATCACGGGCACGGCTGCGCTGGCCCTCTACCGCCTGCGCGCCGCGCCCGCGCCCGAGGACGTGCGGATCTTCGACGTGCTCGTGCCCCACGACTGCCGCGTACGCCCACGGCCCACGGTCCGCCTCCTGCGGACCCGGCGCCTGCCGCGCCGCATGGACCACCGGCTGCCGGTGGCTCCGCTGCTGCGGGCGGTCGCGGACGCGGTGCGGCGGGAGGGAGGGGAGCAGGAGGCGGGCGCCTTGTACGAGGTGGTGCAGGCGCGCGGCGTTACGCCGGAGGCGCTCGCGGCGGAGCTGCGCGCGGAGCGGCTGGCCCGGCGGCCGGGGGTGCGGGAGGTGCTGGAGGACCTGGACGCGGGCGTCCGTTCCCCGGCGGAGGCGCGGGCGCGGCGGCTGATCGAGGGTGCGGAGGGGGTGCCGCGACCGCTGTGGAACGCGCGGCTGTTCCTGGACGGGGAGCACCTGGCGGACCCGGACGCGTACTGGCCGGAGCACGGGGTGGTGTTCGAGGTGGACTCGCTGCGGCACCACTTCGCCGTGGCCGACCACCAGCGGACGCTGGCGCGCCACAACCGCATCACGCGGGCGGGGCTGATGGCGTTGCACGTCACGCCGGGCATGGTGCGGGAGGAACCGGAACGGGTGCTGGCCGGCCTGCGCGAGCTGCTGGCGGGCGGGCCGTACGGGCCCTGGGAGCGGGTGGAGGTACGGCGGCGATGCGGGTGAGGGAGTGGCCCGTGCTGTGACCGGCGACGTTCAGCGGGTTGCGCGTTCGGCGGTCGCAGCGTGAGGCCCGGAAGGGCTGCCGGGTCTGGCGCTACTCTGCCCATGTGACCCAAGCCGCTGTGGATGAAGCTCAGAAACCGCGGGCCGTCGTCGCCCTGAAGGATGTGGCGGTACACCGCCGCACCACGGGGCAGGAGATCGTCCTCGACGGCATCGACTGGACCGTCGGGCCCGGCGAGCACTGGGCGCTCCTCGGTCCCAACGGAGCCGGCAAGACCACTCTGCTCCGGCTCATCGGGGCGGTCATGTACCCCACCACCGGCACCGTCGAGGTTCTCAATCACCGGCTCGGCCAGGTCGACATGCGCGAGCTTCGCGCGCGCATCGGCCTGGTGTCCGCAGCTCAGAAGGTCCCGCTTGACGCCGCCGCCCACACCATCGTCCTCACCGGAGCGACCGGGACCGTGCAGCCGCTGTGGGGGATGTACGACACCGCGACTCGCGAGCGCGCCCACGCCGTGCTCGCCGAGATGGGGTGCAAGGAACTCGCCGACCGCCGTTTCGGCGACTGCTCGGGCGGCGAGCGCGCCCGTATCCTCATCAGCCGTGCTCTGATGGCCGACCCGTCGCTGCTCCTGCTCGACGAGCCGTTCAACGCCCTTGACCTCCCGTCGCGTGAGGATCTCGTGGACGCGCTGCACCGACTCGCAGCCGACCGGGGGAGCCTGGCCACCGTCACGGTCACCCACCACGTGGAGGAACTCCCGCCCACCACCACGCATGCCTTTCTCCTCAAAGAAGGCCGCAGACTGGCATCCGGCCCGGTCGACCACGTCCTCACACCGGACAACATGACGTCCTGCTTCGGGCGCCCCGTTCACGTCGCCTGCAACGGCGGTCGCTGGTACGCCCGTTCGGGCCGCTGATGTGATCCCATCGCCAACCCGGCGAACCTAGAACCTAGAACCTGGAACCTGGAACCTGGAACCTGGAACCTGGAACCTGGAACCTATGCGGTCACAGCACAGCTAGCTCGTGCTCGTCGCGCCCGGGACGGCCGCGTACTCCTCGCGCGTGATGGCCATGACCTGGACGCTCTGGCCGCTGCCCGGCACCGTCGTCCGGTGCTTCGGGCGCATTCCCAGCTTGGTCGTCACCCTCAAGGACGCCTGGTTGCGGACATGAACGATGCTGATGAGCTCCTTCAGCCCCACCTCCCCGAATCCGAAGGCCAGCACCTCGCGCGCCGCCTCGGTGGCGTAGCCGCGGCCCCAGTGCTCCCGCCTCAGCCGCCAGCCGATCTCCACCGCGGGCAGCACCTCCGGCAGGAACTCCGGGATCGCCAGGCCGACCCATCCCGCGAACTCGCCCGTCTCCCGCACCTCCACGGCGAACAGGCCGTACCCTCGCTCGCGCCACCTCTCACGCTCTCTCGTCAACGCGCCGGCCGCCTGCTCGCGGGTACGGGTAGAGCCGTCACGGATGTACCGCATCACCTCGGGGTCGCCGTCCATCGCTGCCAGGGGGTCCAGGTCCGCGTCCCGCCACATCCGTAGCCGAAGCCGCTCCGTCGGACGCTCCACGTCGGTTCCCTCCCTCATCGCCGGATCCCTCCCGCCTGCGCGGCCATTGCGCAGCATACGGCGTACCGGCACGACAGATCGGGGACGAACGGACCGGTGACGCCCGTCTGTTCGAGTCACAGTCCCCGATCTCGCGATCAGCCCGCGACGGGCCGGGCCACGTCGCCGGTCAGGGCGCGGCGGAGGCGGACGAGGGCGGCGACGGTGGCGTAGGGGGCCGCCAGGGCGTTCGCGCACAGGGCCAGCCAGGCGACGATGGCCCAGCCGAGGGTGGCGGGGGTGCCGGTGGTTTCGACGCCGGCGCCGATGCCCCACACCCAGGCGAGGTTGAGGACGACCGCGAGGGACCACAGCAGCCAGTAGCAGGCGCCGGCGGCGGCCCAGGCCCTGGCCTCGCGTTCGGAGTGGCGCTGGAGCCGGCCGCGCAGGTACGCCAGGCCCGCGAGGGCGGTGAGGAGCAGCAGGGTCAGCGGCGCCCGCCAGGCGTCGTGCTCGGCCCACTCCCCCAGGCGCCCCTCCCAGCCGGTGGCGGGAGGCGTCCGCGGGCTGTCACGGGCGAGGGCGTGGAGATCCGGGCCGATCGGGAGGAGGAGGGCCATGGGGACAAGGCCGCACAGGCTGAGGAGGGGGCGGCCGAGCGCTCCGCCCTGGACCCAGGGCGCGAGCCAGATCCGGCGCAGCGGATCGGGCCGCAGGTGGATGGGGAGCCTTGGGCGGGAAGAGGCGGCGTACGGGGAGTGGGCGGCGGTGACGACCGGGGTAGGCGGCCGTTCGCTGCCCCGTCGTCCTATGCGACTCCGCCGTCCTCCGGGCATGTCACTGATGCTACGAGCGGAGAACCGGCTTACGTGCCGCGGCACCTCACCGTGCGAGCACGGCGAGGTGCCGGCGACTGGTGCGGCTCAGGGTCGTGCCGCGCGGTCGCAGGCTTCCAGCATGATGTCCGACGGGATGGCCAGGGCGTACAGCGCGGCGGCACAGGCCGTCGGGCTGAGCTCGCCGCTGGCGCAGGCGAGGGGGATGGCCCCGCCGTAGTAACCGTGCTCGTCGAGATACGCCTCGCAGTCGTAGGCCGTGGCCTGGGCTGCGGGAGCGGTCAGGAACAGTCCGCTCGCGAGGAGCGCGACGGCGGCGGCGGCGGACGCCGCGATGCGGGATGCCAGTCTCACGGGATCACTCCTGAGGTCCGGAGGGTCGGAGGGTGAGGGTCGGTACGAGCGCACTGGTGCCCGCGTCAGTCGGCAAGCCCAGCGGCCGAGCCTAGGCTGCCCACGCCTCATCGCCGGCACATCCGGAGGCGGACATATCATCTGATCGAGCGATCCTTCGCACAGGTACGCCAATCTACGGAGTCGGTGAGGTCCAGTCGGTTGGCAGGGCCCCGACGCGCATCCGCTGGGGGTGGTCGCCGACGGCCGCGGTGCCGACCTCCTCGCCCGTGGCGTAGGAGATGGCGGAGACGGAGTCGGTGCCGCTCCAGGAGACGAAGCACAGCTCGCCGTCGCCGCTGCGGGTGGCCCAGTACGGCTTGGTGCCGGTGGTGACCAGGGACTTGGGCTCCAGGGTCTCGCGGTCGACGACGGTGGCGTAGTCGGACATGGTGCCGGCGACGCACAACGCCGTGCCGTCGCCGTTCATCGCGATGCCGTGGTGGGCGGAGTCCAGCAGGTAGTCCTCGCGGGGCATGTCCTGGATCGCGTCGGCGACGGGGAGTTCGGCGACGCGGGTGATCGTTCCGGTCTCCCTGTCGTACTCGGCGAAGCCGTGGAAGAAGGACACCTGGAAGTAGAGGTAGCGCTCGTCGGGCGAGAAGGCCATGGGGCGGACGGAGGAGCTCATGTCGGGGTAGCCGGCCTCGGCGAGCTTGTCGCGCATGTTGATGCGCTCGATGACCTCGCCGGTGTCGCGGTCGGTGATCTGGACGTGGCGGGTGCCCTTGGTCCAGTCGAGCCAGGGGGCGTCGAGGGCGGTGTAGACGGTGCCGATGCTGGCGTTGACGATCTTGTCGCCGCCGGAGATGTAGATGTTCTCGTGGGGCTGGTCGCCGGCGGTGAAGCTGCCGGTCTCCTCGCCGGTGCGGACGTCGAGGCGGTGCACGGTGTTGGCGGTGGAGGCGGAGACGGCCACCTCCTCGCCGTCCGGGGAGAGCGCCATGTGGTCGGAGCGCTGGCCGTCGACGGCGAAGCGCCACAGCAGTTCGCCGGTGGCGGTGTCGATGCCGACGACGTCGGCGAGGCTGGGGCGGGAGACGACGAGGATCTCGCCGTCGGGGGTGGTGTACATGTCGTCGACGAACTGGTCGTGGCCCTCGCCGATCAGCTCGCGGATGGAGAGGAAGTAGGCCCAGCGGATGGGGTCTCGCTTGATCTCCGCGAGGCGTTCGTCGAGGTCGGGGACGACGTTCAGGGTGCCGAGGCGTGCGAGCCCGGCGTCCTGCGTGACGACGGTGACCGTGCCGTCCCAGTTGTTCCCGACGAACAGCACCTGCTGTGTCTGCGGCTGCGGCTGCGCGGTGGCGGTTCCGGGGGTGCCCAGGCCCGCTGCCCCCACCGCGGCCAGGGTGGCCAGGGTGGCCGTCAGTGCTCGGGTAGTCCTGTTCATGACATTACTACTAGCGGGTAAGGGCGACCTCCGGAAGAGGTTATGTGAAGCTGAGTCGCGACTCAGCTTCGGATCACGCGCGGTACTTGGGGTCGGCGACGACGTCGGCCAGGTAGAGGTACTGGATGCGGCGCGCCTCCGTGAGGATCGCCGCGTCGCCCTGGCGGTCGTCGCGGAACGCGAGTTGCAGCAACGCCTCGGAGGCGGCCACGCCCGCGCGGCAGGCGGTGGCCAGCACCGGGCCGTCCGCCAGGTGCTCCTGCGAGACGAGGATCTTGCGCAGGCTCTCGGCCACCAGGGCGTTGTTGTCCTCGTCGAGCTGGAGGAGTTCGCGGCTGAGGTAGCGGCCGGTGCGGATGGCCAGATAGCCGGGGTGCTGCCGGTAGAGCTCGACGTACCGGTCGAAGACGACGCCGACCAGGTCGAACCAGCGGGCGTCGCGCGCCTTGTCCAGGATGTCCCGCATCGCCGCCGCGTGCGCCGCCATGTGGTGCCGCGCCACGGCGGCCAGCACCGCGTCCTTGTCGTCGAAGAACTGGTACAGCGTGCCGATCGGCACGGCCGCGGCGTCGGCTATCCGGCGCGTGGTCAGCGCCTCCACGCCCTCCTCGGCGATGATGCGGTCGGCGGCGGCCAGTATCGCCTCGACGCGGGCGCGGCTCCGGGCCTGCTGCGGCGCCTTCCGCAGGCCGCTGGCCGCGCCCCCGGCCGTGGTCTGCTCGAACGTCATCCTTCGATTATGCGAGGTGCGGGGCCGGCGGGACCGGCGGGATCGGCGGGACCGGCGTTGAGCGTCGCGTACAGGCGGCGGTTGCGCCGGTACAGGGTGCGGAACGCCGCGTACGCGTCGTCGTACACCTGCCGGTTGGCGGGGTCGGGCGTGAACTCCCGCGCGATCGCGACCCGGCCGGGGATGTCCGGCCACGCCAGCTCGCCGAGGGCGACGGCCGCGATGAGCGCCGCGCCGCGGGCGTTGGCGAGCACGGGGCCGGCGACCTGGCGGATGGGGCGGTCCAGCACGTCGGCCATGGCCTGGCACCACAGCGCGGAGGTGGCGCCGCCGCCGATGAAGTTCAGGCAGGGGAAGGGGCGGCCCACGAAGCGCTCGACCGACTCGTTCAGCCAGCGGGCGTTGAGCGCGATGCCCTCGAAGACGGCGCGGACGAGGTCGGCGCGGGTGGTGGTGAGCGCGACGTTGAACCAGCCGCCGCGCACGGTCGGGTCGTCGACGGGGGTGCGCTCGCCGTTGAGCCAGGGGGCGAAGAGGACGCCGTTGCTGCCGGGTGGGGACGCGGCGGCCAGCCGGTTGAGGGACTCCACGTCGCCCACGCCCCGCACGGTCTCGGTCAGCCAGTCGATCGCCTTGCCCGCCACGTCCTGGATCGTCGCCACCCAGTACCGGCCGGGGACAACGGAGGGCAGGGAGGCGATGGAGGTCCGCACGTCGGTCTTCTTGCGCGGGACGTGGCAGGAGAGCCAGGCGGAGGTCCCGACGTACAGGTGCGCCTGGTGGTCGCCGACCGCGCCCGCGCCGACGGCCGCGGCCGTGGTGTCGCCCGTGCCGGTGACGACCTGGACGTGCTCGCCGAGGCCGAGTTCGGCGGCGGCGGAGGGAAGGATCGGACCGAGGACGGTCGCCGGGGGCACCAGCTCGGGGAGCTTCGCCGCGTCGAGACCGGCCATCCGGACCAGCCGGTCGTCGTAGCGCACCGCCCCGGGGGTGCGGTTGTCGGTGCACCAGCGCAGCACGATCGTGTCGTGCGCGGCCACCGGACGGCCGGTCAGCCGCATCGTGAGGTACTCGGGCACGTCGAGGAGGCAGTCGGCGGCGGCGTACACCTCGGGGCGTTCGTGCTTCAGGAACTGGATCTGGCCGACCGGGTCCTTGCCGGTGAGGGTGGGGGCGCCGCCGGTCCGGGCGATCCAGGCGCGCAGCCGCCGCGCGTTGTACCCGGTGCCGGGGACGGTCAGACCGCCCCCGGCCAGGCGCCGGGTGTACGCCGCGCCCCGGCCGTCCATCCACACCAGGGCGTTGTGGAGGTGACGGCCGGAGGCGTCCACGGGCACGATGCCGCCCCACTGGGACGACATGCAGATCGCCGCGATGTCCCGGCCCGGGGCAAGGTCGCGGGCGAGCAGCCGCCGGAGGGCCGTCGCGATGGCGCGCCACCACTCGTCGGGGTCCTGCTCGGCGCCGCCGCCGGGCAGGAGGCGGACGGCGGTGGTCTCCCGCTCGTGGCCGAGGACGCGTCCGTCGGTGGTGACGAGGGCGACCTTGGGTCCCGAGGTGCCGAGGTCGACGCCGACGACGCAGCGGGCGGTGGTCATGCGGCGGCGGCCTCGGCCCCGGCCTTGGCGAAGACGCGGTCGAAGCGGGCGAGGGCGTCGTCGATGACCTCGTCGGTGTGGGCGGCGCTGGTGTAGAGGCGGCTGCCCGCGAGGGTGATGACGCCCTCGGCGGAGTACGCCATGGACATCTCGCCGAGCATCTCCATGCGCGGGCCGAGCTCCTCGAAGAACGCCGGGTCGGCGAGGGTCAGGTGCAGCACGCCAGTGGTGTGGAGGTGGACGATCGAGCCGACGTTGTAGGTGACGTAGGGCAGGCGGTGCCGGTCGATCAGCGCGGCGAGCCCGGCGCGCAGCCGGTCTCCGGCGCGGCCCGCGCGGGCGGGGGCGCCTGTGGCGTCCATCTCGGCCAGCGCGTGGTAACCGGCCACGCAGGACAGCGGGTTGGCCGAGAGCGTGCCGCCGACGAACGCCCGCTTGCCGACGGCCGTCAGGCCGCCCTCGAAGGCGGCCATCACCTCCTGGCTGCCGCCGACGCCGCCCGCCGCCGGGTACCCGCCCGCCACGCACTTGCCGAAGACCGTCAGGTCCGGCCGGACCCCGAAGTAGCCCTGGGCGCCGCCCATGCCGAGCCGGAACGCCGTGACCACCTCGTCGAAGACCAGCAGCGCGCCCTGCGCGTCGCACGCCTCCCGCACGGCGGCGTTGAACTCCGGCCGCACGAGGTGGGTGCCGCTCTCCGGGCCGATCGGCTCGACGATGACGGCGGCGGTACCGCCCTCGGCCGCGTTGGCGGCGAGACGGTCGCGCAGCGCGTCGAGGTCGCCGGGCGGCACCTCCTGGGTGAAGCGCAGCGCCTGCTCCGGGATGCCCGCCGCCTCCAGTGCGCCGGTGCCGGGGATGCGCAGGCCGTAGACGAGCTGGTCGGACCAGCCGTGGTAGGCGCCGCCGACCTTGATCACGTGGGCCTTGCCGGTGTGGGTGCGGGCGGCGCGGATGGCGGCCATGACGCCCTCGGTGCCGCTGCCGAGCATGCGGAACCGCTGGACGCTGGGGACGAGGTCGTGGATGAGCTTGGCGAGCTTGACCTCGTAGGAGTGGAGCATGCCGGTGACGGGGCCGCAGGTGGCCAGCAGCTCGGTGACCTTCTCGCGGACGGCGGGGTGGTTGCTGCCGAGCACGGTGGGGCCGCCGGCGGCGAGGAAGTCGATGTAGCGGTTGCCGTCCACGTCCGTGAGGTGGGCGCCCTCGGCGCGGACGATGTCCAGCGGCCAGGGCTCGTTGAGCGCGAGGTTGTGCTGGACGCCGCCGGGTATGTACGCGGCGGCCTCGGCGGCGGTGGCGCGCGAGCCGGCGGCGTTCTTGTCGTACCAGGCGCGGTAGTCGGCGAGCGCGGCGGCGGGCAGGCGGCGGGGCGGGGCGTGGACCAGGCGGTCGAGGTCGCGTTCGATGGCGTCCACGTCGGGCCAGGCGGAGATGGCGGCAGTGGTGCCGGTGGCGGTCTCGGCGGTCTCGGCGGTCATAGTCGTGTCACCCTCACAGCTTCTTGGTGGTGCCGTAACCGCCCGCGAGGGCCTGCATGATGACCGCCTCCTGCTCGCGCTGGTCCAGGGCGCGGGGCGTGCCGAGGGCCAGGCAGCGGGCGTACAGCTCGGCGACCCACTCGGCGAGTTCGAGGTTGGCGACGGCCTTGGCGAGGGTGGGGCCGACGGCGATCGAGCCGTGGTTGCGCATGAGCGCCGCCTGCCGCCCCTCCAGCGCCTTGACCACGTGCTCGGCCAGCTCGTCGGTGCCGTAGGTGGCGTAGGGCGCGACGCGGAGGGAGCCGCCGAGGCTGAGCATCGTGTAGTGCACCACCGGGACCTCGGCCAGCTCCTCCGTGCAGGCGATCGCGCCGGACGCCACGGCGTGGGTGTGGGTGATGGCGGCGGCGCCCGTGGCGCGGTAGACGGACAGGTGCAGCGGCACCTCGGAGGTGGGGGCCAGCTCGCCCTCGACGATCTCGCCGCTGTTCAGGTCGAGGACGGTCATCATCCCGGCCGTCAGCTCGCCGATCTCGCCGCCGGTCGGGGTGACGGCGACGAGGTCGTCCACGCGGGCGGAGAGGTTTCCGCTCGTGCCGATGACCAACCCGCGGGCGGCGAGCCGCCTTCCCGCGGCGGCCAGTTCCTCGCGTTCTCGTTGCAGCAGCACTCTTGCCCTCCACGCGCCGATAGATGAACATATCTCATGTTCACGTTACTCCCCACCTCCCCACGATGTCCCGGGAGTTCCGATGGCACTTCCCCCACCCAGCCCCTTCCCGAACTGGGGGCCCCGCCCCCAGACCCCTCCGGGGAGTGCGTGGTCCGTCGGTTCCGGGAAACGCCTGCCCACGCCCCCGGATGGGCAGGTTCGCGGGGCGCGGGGGGCCGGGCCCCCCAGCGGGGTCCGGGGCGGCGACGTCCCGGTTTCGGGAAGGGGCGGGGGCGGGAGCGTGAGCGGTGCCGGTGCCGGTGCCGGTGAACGCCCCGCCCGCAGGAGCGTGCTGCGGGGCGGCGCCGCGCTGGCCGGGCTCGGGGCGTTCGGCGGGTTCGGCGGGTTCGGCGGCCTGGCGTACGGCGCCTCCTCGGCGTACGCGGACGACGCGGACAGCCCGTACCTCGTCGGGCGCGGCATCGCCGACGTGACCGGCGAGATCGCCGAGGTCGGGATGATGGGCTACGGCCGGGTCGACCAGCAGGCCGAGGGCCTGCACGCCCGCCTGCGCGCCCGCGCCTTCGTCGTCGTGGACCGGGCGGGCGGCGAGCGCGTGGCGCTGGTCGTCGCCGACCTCGGGATGATCTTCGACAGCGTCCACCGGGCCGTGCTGCGGCGCCTGGCCGAGCGCTACGGCGGGCTCTACACCGCCCGCAACGTGCTGCTCGCCGCCACCCACACCCACGCCGGGCCCGGCGGACACGCCCACCACGTGCTCTACAACCTCACCACCCTCGGCTTCCACCGCCAGACCTTCGCCGCGATCACCGACGGCATCGTCGAGGCCCTCGCCCGCGCCCACGACGACCTCGCGCCCTCCACCCTCCGCCTGAGCCACGGCGAGCTGCGCGACGCCAGCGCCAACCGCTCGCTCGCGGCGTTCCGGCTCAACCCCGCCGACATCACCGGCCAGTTCCCCGACGGCATCGACCCGCAGACGACGCTGCTGCGCGTCGAGCGCGGCGGCCGGGCCGTGGGCGCGGTCAACTGGTTCGCCACGCACGGCACCAGCATGTCCGGCGACAACCGGCTGATCGGCGGCGACAACAAGGGATACGCCGCCTACCACTGGGAACGCCTCGTCGCGGGCGGCGACTACCTCTCCCCCGGCGGGCCGGACTTCGTCGCCGCCTTCGCGCAGACCAACGCCGGTGACATGTCCCCCAACCTCTCCCTCACGCCCCCGACCCACCCCGAGGACATCGCGGCCGCGCGCGCATGCGGCCTGCGCCAGTACGAGGCCGCCGCCGGCCAGCTCGCCGCCGCCGGGGCACCGGTGACGGGCCCGGTCGACTCACGCCTGGTGCACGTCGACCTCTCCGCCGTCACCGTGGGGCCCGCGTTCACCGGTGACGGGCGCGCGCACACCACCGCGCCGCCGGCCGTGGGCGCGGCCATGGCGGCGGGCAGCATGGAGGACGGCCCGGCGTTCCCCGGCTTCGTGGAGGGCGAGAACCCGCTGTGGGACGCGATCTCCGACGCCGTCATCTACGAGGTGTCGCCCGAGCTGCGCGAGGCGCACGCGCCCAAGGACATCGTCGTGCCGATCGGCGCGATGAACGACCTCTTCCCGTGGGTGCAGGAGATCGTGCCGGTGCAGCTGCTGCGCGTCGGGCAGCTGTATCTGGTCGGCGTCCCGGGCGAGGTGACGATCGGCGCCGGGCTGCGGCTGCGGCGCACGGTCGCGGAGGCCGTCGGCGCCGGGGTGCGCGACGTGCTGGTCGCCGGGTACGCGGGCGCCTACTTCCACTACCTCACCACGCCGGAGGAGTACGACGCCCAGCAGTACGAGGGCGGCAGCACGCTCTTCGGCCGCTGGCAGCTCCCCGCGCTCCAGCAGACGGCCGCCGGGCTGGCGCGCGCGATGGCCGAGGGGCGCGAGGTGCCGACGGGCCCCGGCTCGCCGGACATCGCGGACAAGGCGCTGTCCTTCCAGCCGGGCGTGGTGTGGGACACCCCGCCCGCCGGGTCCGACTTCGGCGACGTGCTCACCGAGCCGGAGGCGGCGTACGCCCCGGGCCAGCGGGTCACGGCCGTCTTCGCGGGCGCCCACCCCTCCAACGACCCGCAGCGGGGCGGGACCTACCTCCTCGTCCAGCGTCGGAGCGGCGACGGGGACGCCTGGGAGGCGGTGGCCGACGACGGGGACTGGTCCACCGTGCTGCGCTGGGCGCGGGAGGGCGTGGCCGCCTCGCGCGTGACGATCACCTGGGACGTCCCCGAGGACGCCGCGCCCGGCACGTACCGCATCCGGTACACGGGCGACGCCAAGGCGCTCTCGGGCCGGCTCCGCGGCTTCTCCGGCACGACGCGCGCCTTCGCGGTCGCGGGCTGACCACGCGGCCGGTTCAGGCCGGCTCGATGGACAGGCTGTGGCGGAAGGCGTTCGTGGGGTCGTACTGGGCCTTGACCTGCTGCAGGCGCCGGTAGTTCTCCTTGTAGTAGAGGTGGTGCCACGGCGTGTCCGAGGTGTTCCAGGCCGGGTCCCGCACGTCGGCGTCGGGGTAGTTGATGTACGCCCCGTCGTTGATCTCGTTCGGCACCGGGACGCCGCCGGTGTCGGCGTACACCGCCCGGTAGAAGTTCCTGACGCCCGACTCGAAGGCCTCGGCGTCCGAGGGGCCGGCCCAGGCCGTCACGTACCCGATCTTGAAGCGGGCCTCCCGGTGGGCGTACGCGGTGGCGTCCTGGGCGACGTCCCCGACCCGGCCACCGTACGTCGACACTGTCATCACGCCCGCCACGCTGCCCGGGTCGGTGCCGGTCAGGTGCGAGTGCGCCACCTCGATCTGGTCGCGGCTGAGCGTCTTCTTCGCGTAGGCCGACTTCATCTTCTGGTAGCGGCGGCTCGAGCCGTCCCCGGTGCCGATCTGCGCGGCGAGCAGCCAGGGCATCTCCTTCCTCAGCTCGGTGACCGAGTAGGCCGCGGTCCCCGCGCTGATCGCGTCGAGGTGGTCGCGCATCAGCCGCTCGGCGTTCGACTCCGCGGAGACCTGGCCCATGATGAACGGGGCGCCCAGCTGGGCCGACATCAGGAGGAAGTCGGAGTGCAGCGCCGTGGCGGGCGAGCCGGCGTCGCTGTTGGCCTCGACCCAGGCGCCGTGGTTCTCCATCAGCCGGACGAACGCCGCCTGGTCGAGGTCCTCCCAGCGCCACGCGGCCCGGAACGTCAGCACGTGCCGCGGCGGGTTCGGCAGCAGCCGCGCCGGGTCCGAGCCGCCCGCGCCGGGGGAGCGGAACCAGTAGCGGGTCACCACCCCGAAGTTCCCGCCGCCGCCTCCGGTGTGCGCCCACCACAGATCCCGGTGCGGGTCGCCGTCCTCGCGGGTGGCCACGACCGTGCGCACCTGCCCGTCGCCGTCCACGGTGACGACCTCGACCGCGTACAGGTGGTCGACGGTGAGCCCGTGCAGCCTGCTCAGCGTGCCGAAGCCGCCGCCCTGCACGTGGCCGCCGACGCCCACCGCGGGACACCAGCCGCCGGGGATGGTCACGCCCCAGCCCAGGTACAGCCTGCGGTACACCTCCCCGAGCGTGGCGCCCGTCTCGACCGCGAAGGCGTTGCGCTCCGGGTCGAAGTAGACGCCCGTCATCCCGGACATGTCGATGATCATCCGGACCTCGGGATTGTCGACGAAGTCCTCGAAGCAGTGCCCGCCGCCGCGCACCGCGACGCGCAGGCCGGCGCGCACCGCGTCCCGCAGCGCGTCCTCCACGTGCTCGGTGCTGCCCACGACGCGCACCTCATCGGGCGTGCCGGTGAAGCGCGCGTTGGTGCCGCGACGCACCAGCTGGTAGTAGCGCCGGTCTCCGCTGCCGACCTGGACGGGGCCCATCGGCGGCGGGCAGGCGGCCTCCTGGCCCGCGGCCGCCGCCCGTGCCCCCGCCTGTTCACCGGCCTGTGCCCCCGCCGCGCCCGCGGTCCCGGCGGCCGAGACGCCGATCCCGGCCCCGACCACCGCCGCCGAGCGCAGCACGGAACGCCTGGTCTGCTTCTCCCGATTCTCCGGATTCTCCCGCGTCTCCCGCATCGTCCCCGCTCCCCTTTTCTCCCCGTTTTCCGCGACTCTTGTAGATATGAGATAGGGACCAAAGATGCCGGAGGGCCGTTAAGCAGATCTAAAACCTTCCGGGTGAGCCTCCCGGAACCGGCCCCGGCCGACGGGCGCCGGGCGGCGGGGCGGGCGGCGGAAAAGCGTTCGACCGGCCGGGCCGGACGGGCCAGGATCGGCACTCGTGACGACGCCGAAGCAGCACCTGGTCCGGGCCGCCGCCCGCAACAACGCCGAGTGGTGCGCGGCGATGAGCCGATCGCACGGCGTGGCGGGCGAGTTCGCGGCAGGATTCTGGGCCGCGCGGGCCCGCACGCCGCCGTACTACCCCGACGCGGTGACGCTGACGCCCGGCGTCGACCCTGCCGCGCTGGTGGCCCGGGTCGACACCGCGGGGCCCGGCGCCTCCGTCAAGGACAGCTTCGCCGACGTCGACCTGACGGAGGCCGGCTTCCGGGTGCTGCTTGAGGCGCGGTGGATCCACCGCCCGCCCGGCGCGCCCACCGTCGCCTCCGATCTCCCCCGGGATCTCGCCTGGGACGTGGCGCGTGCCCCGGACGCCCTGCGCGCCTGGGCGCTGGCCTGGGACAACGGGCACGGCGACGCGGACCTCTTCCGGCCCGAACTGCTCGACGACCCGGCCACCTTCGTGATCGGCGGACGGACCCGCGGCGGCCGGGTGGTCGCCGGAGCGGTGGCGAGCCGCAGCGAGCAGGTGGTCGGAGTCTCCAACGTCTTCGCGCGTGACGGCGGTCCCGACGCGGCCTGGCCGGTCGTCCTGGACGCGGTCCACCAGCTGTTCCCCGCTCTGCCGGTCGTCGGCTACGAGCACGGCGACGACCTGGCGGCCGCCGTGCGCCATGGCTTCGAGCCGATCGGGCCGCTCCGGATCTGGCTGCACGAGCAGACCGACGAGACCGACGCCGACCCGCACACCCCTTGACGCACAACACATACCAGTACTAAACAACTCGGAACATCGATGTTTGCGTAAACATCGGCCACCCGGGCGCCCAGAGCCGCTCGTCCAGAGTCAAGGAAGATGTCATGACGCGAGGACCGCGCAGAGCGCGAGGAACAAGACTGGTCGCCGCGAGCGCGGCGGTGGCAGCCGCCGCAGGTGCCCTCTTCACCCTCCCCACCAACGCCAGCGCCGAGGGGGAGGACACCGGGAACGCCGCCGCCGGCTCGGCCGTCACCATCACACCCGACCCCTCCTACCAGGGCGAGGACTTCGAGGGCTGGGGCACCAGCCTGGTGTGGTTCGCCAACGCCACCGGTGACTACCCCGACGAGATACGCCAGGAGCTGGCCGACCTCCTCTTCGGCGACGAGGGCCTCGCGCTCAACATCGCCCGCTACAACATCGGCGGCGGCAACGCCCCCGACGTGCCCGACTACCTGCGCGCGGGCGGCGCCGTCGAGGGCTGGTGGCGGGCGCCCGAGGGCACCACGCGCGAGGACGTCGACTGGTGGAGCGCCGACGACCCCGCCGACTGGAACCCGGACGCCGACGCCACCCAGCGCTGGTGGGTGGACGAGATCGAGGACGAGATCGACCACTGGGAGACGTTCAGCAACTCCCCGCCCTGGTTCCAGACCGTCAGCGGCTACGTCTCCGGCGGCTTCGACTCCAGCGCCGACCAGCTGAAGACGGAGTCCGTGGACGACTTCGCCGCCTACCTCGTCGGCGCGACCGAGCGTCTGGAGGAGGCGCACGGCATCGACGTCGACACCCTCGACCCGTTCAACGAGCCCAACACGCCCTACTGGGGCACCCAGCTCGGCGAGGACGGCAATCCCACCGGCGGCCGGCAGGAGGGCGCCCACATGGGTCCGCGGCTCCAGCAGCAGGTGCTCCGCGCGCTCGCCGAGGAGCTGGACGGCGCCGGCACCGACGCCGACATCTCCGCGATGGACGAGACCAACCCCGGGATCTTCGCCACCAACTGGAACTCCTACCCGGCCGAGGTGCGCGCCCTCGTCGACCAGATGAACGTCCACACCTACGGCACCGGCCAGCGCACCACCGCCCGTGACCTCGCCAAGGCGGCCGGCAAGCCGCTGTGGATGAGCGAGGTCGAGGGCGACTGGGGCAACATCGGCCAGAACTTCGAGTCCATGACCCCGGCGCTCGGCCTGGCCCAGCACATGATCGACGACCTGCGGATGCTGGAGCCCACGGCCTGGGTCTTCTGGCAGCCCGTCGAGGACTACAACAACATGGCGCCCGGCGGCGAGTCGGAGAAGGGCGGCAACTGGGGCAGCATCCAGCTCCCCTTCGACTGCACCGCCGAGGACACCCTCGCCACCTGCCCGATCCACACCAACCGCAAGTTCGACGCGGCGCGGAACTTCACCCACTTCATCCAGCCCGGCGACCACCTCGTGAAGACCGGCAACGCCAACAGCGTCGCGGCCGTCACCGAGGACGGGGACGGCGCCACCGTCGTCCACGTCAACGCCACGGCCGAGGCGCGTGAGGTCACCCTCGACCTGTCGAAGTTCGGCTTCGTCGGGCGCGGCGCCGAGGTCACCCCGGTCGTCACGGACGCCGACGGCTCCCTCACCGAGGGCGCCCCGGTGCGGGTGCGCGACGAGAAGGCCACGATCACCGTGCCCGCCGGTTCCGTGACCAGCTTCCTGGTCGAGGGCGTCCACGGCGTGGCCGGCGACGCGGCCCTGGTCCGGCCGGGCCACGACTACCAGCTCACCGGCGCCCAGAGCGGCCGCGCCCTCGCCCCGAACGCCGCGGGCGACGGCGTCGTCATCCGCATCACCGACGCGGACGACGCAGACCAGTCGTGGCGCGTGACGAAGCTGACCCGGGGCGTGGGCAACGACGCCCGCTACGCCGTGACGAGCCCGGCGGCAGACCGCCGCCTGGCCATCCGCGGCGGCACGCTGGTCCTCGAACCGCGCGACGGCCGACCGGACGCGGCCGCCCAGTGGATCATGTCCACCACGGGCGACGGCACCTGGACCCTCGTCAACGCCGCCACCGGCCAGGTCCTGGACGTGCCCGGCGAGGCCACGGCCGACGGCTCGCCCGTCTCGGTCTGGACCCCGAACTCCGGGGCGAACCAGCTGTGGACGGTGACGGATCTGGACGCCTCCTAGCACCGACACGCCCACCGGGCGCCGTGCCGGCGGCACGGCGCCCGGCCGTCTGTGAGGATGACGGCCATGACCATCTCTGTCGCGCCCGCCAACGAGGCGAGCTGGGAGGACCTCCAGGCCGTCTTCGGCACGCGCGGCGATCCGGCCCGCTGCCAGTGCCAGTACTTCAAGGCCCCGGCCGCCGAGTGGCGGTCGCTGTCCCGGGAGGAGCGCGCCCAGCGGCTGCGGCAGCAGACCGAGGCCGGCCACCCCGAGGCGCGCGCGACGAGCGGCCTGGTGGCGTACGCCGACGGCGAGCCCGCCGGCTGGTGCGCCGTCGAGCCGCGCACGGCGTATCCGCGCCTGCCGACCATGCGGGTGCCGTGGACCGGCCGCGACGAGGACCGGGACGACGCCGGGGTCTGGGCCGTGACCTGCTTCGTCACGCGCGTCGGATTCCGCCGCCGGGGCGTGAGCCGGGCGCTGGCCCGCGCCGCCGTCGCCTTCGCGCGGGAGCGCGGGGGCAGCGCCGTGGAGGGCTACCCGATGATCGTGCGGCCGGGACAGGAGATCACCTGGGGCGAGCTGTACGTCGGCAGCCGCGGCGTCTTCGCCGACGCGGGCTTCGCCGAGGTCAGCAGGCCCACGCCCAGGCGCGTCGTGATGCGCCTCGACTTCTGACGGCGCGAGACCGGCTCTCGACTCTCGACTCTCGACTGCGACGAACCGGCGCGATCGCGGCCCGTTTCGGTGCCGTGCGTCGCACTGGTCGCGATCAAGAACGCGCCGGCCGCACGCCGCCAGCCCGGAGGGTTACCCGCCATGCTTCCCCTGCGCGTCCGCGCCGGGCGCGCTCGGCGCCCCGCCCAGCAGGTTGTCCAGCCGCCGTTCCACGCCGCCCCACCGGGCGTTGTGCTTCCGGTGCCGCCGCTCCGCCCGGGCCGCGGCGCGGGGGCGGCGGCGGTAGGCGCGCTTCGCCCACCACGACCCGGGCCGGGCCAGCCGCACCGCGCCGACCAGCGCCACCAGCGGGACCAGCACGCCGAAGAGCGCCGTGCGCGCCTTGCCCTTGGCGAGGGCGACCAGGACCAGCACGAAGTTCCCCAGCAGGGTGGAGATGACGCTGGCGCGGTCCTGCTGCTCCTCCTCGCCCAGGTCGTTGACGCCCAGCGGGGAGGCCCCGGCGAGCAGGAAGATCAGCAGCGCGGCCGTGATGACGACGACCTCCACGCTCTTCTGGCCCTGCTCGGACCAGTACACGTCCTGCATGTAGAGCATCAGCGCGAACTCGTCCAGCACCAGCCCGGTCCCGATCCCGAACGCCACCGCCGTCGCCCCGGCCACCCACCCCCGGCCCCCGGCGGCCACCCCGCCGAAGCCGCCGACGCACATCAGGACCACTCCCGGCACCATGTGGTGCACGTGCGCCCCGCCCGGGGCGACGTCGTGAAACGGGCCGCGCCCGGCCCGGATGCTCCGCGTCACGAAGCGCGTCGCCAGGAAAGTCACGATGAACGCCGTGATCGCCAGCAGCAGCGGCAGCTTCCCGGGCTCGACGATGTTGCGATACCACCAGTCCTCCATGGCCCGGCAGCATCGGCCAGCCGACCCCGCGACGGCGGGCGGCGCGCCGCCTCACCGCTTGCGGATCACTCTGGTGCTGAGCCACCGCACCAGGTCGCCGCCAGGTGCACGGCCGCCTGCGCGGCACGTCGACGTGACCACCCCGTCGGCGCCCCACGCCCCGAGGCTCGTGCGAGGGTGAGGCACGTGACCACGCCATCCACGCCCTCCACGCCACCCATGCGACCGACCCGCGAGGCGGCCCGGGAGCTCGACGCCGCGGACCCCCTCGCCCGCTTCCGCGAGGAGTTCGCCCTTCCCCCCGGCGTCATCTACCTGAACGCCAACTCCCTCGGCCCGCTCCCGGCGGCCGTGCCCGGGGCGCTCGACGACGTCGCGCGGCGGCAGTGGGGCGAGCGCCTGACGCGGGCGTGGAACGAGGACGACTGGTGGCACGCGGGCCTGCGCGTCGGCGACCGGATCGGGGCCCTGATCGGGGCGGCGCCCGGGCAGACGGTGGCCGGCGAGTCCACCTCGGTGCAGATATTCAACGCCCTGGCGGGCGCCGCGCGGCTCCGTCCGGGCCGCCGCGTGGTCCTCACCGACGCCGGCCACTTCCCCACCGACCTCTACCAGGCCAAGTCGGTGGCGCGGCTGCTGGGCCTCACCGTCCACGCCGTGCCCGCGACCGAGCTGACCGCCGCCGCCGACCGCCACCGCCGCGACCTCGCCGTGGTCTTCGCCGCCGCCGTCGACTACCGCACCGGCGAGCTGTGGGACATCCCCGGCATCACGGCGGCGGCGCACGAGGCGGGCGCCCTGGCGCTGTGGGACCTGTGCCACGCGGCGGGCGTGGTCCCGGTGCGGGCCGACGCCGACGGCATCGACCTCGCCGTCGGCTGCACCTACAAGTACCTCGGCGGCGGGCCCGGCTCCCCGGCGTACCTCTACGCCGCCGCCCGCCACCACGACGCCCTCGACCTCCCGCTGACCGGCTGGCACGGCCACGCCCGCCCCTTCGCCATGGAGCCCGCCTACGACCCGGCCCCCGGCATCGGCCGCGCCCGCATCGGCACCCCGCCCCTGCTCTCCCTCCTCGCCCTCGAAGCCGCCCTCGCCCCCCTGGAACGCGCCGGCATCGACGCGGTCCACGCCAAGAGCAGCCGCCTGGGCACCTTCTTCCTCGCCTGCGCCGACGCCCTCCTCGACGGCCTCGGCTTCACGCCGATCACGCCCCACGACCCGTCCCGCCGCGGCGGCCAGATCACCCTGCGCCACGCCGAGGCGTACCCGGTGATGGCGGCGTCGAAGGAGCGCGGCGTGATCGGCGACGTGCGCCCGCCGGAGCTGCTGCGCTTCGGCCTCGGCGCCCTGCACCTGTCGCACACCGACGTCTTCGACGCCGTCGAGACGCTGCGCGAGGTCGCGGCCGGCGGGGCGTACCGCGAGGCCCGCTTCCAGCCGCGCGGGGTGGTCACCTGAGGCGTCGCGCGGACGGCCGGCGGACGCCCTCGCTTGACCTTGTCGCGGCGTCAACGTTTCTACTGGCGTCATGCGCATCGGAGAACTCGCCGCCCTCGTCGGCGTCAGCACACGCGCTGTGCGGCACTACCACCGCATCGGGCTGCTGCCCGAACCCACCCGGCGGGCCAACGGATACCGGGACTACAGCCTGCGGGACGCCGTCGCCCTGGCACGGGTGCGACGGCTGTCGGAGCTGGGGCTCAGCCTGGAGGAGATCGGCGACGTCCTCGCCGACGACGCCGGGCGGGAGCTGCCGGAGGTGCTGGCGGAGCTGGACGCGGACCTGGCGCGGCAGGAGACGGAGATCCGGGAACGCCGGGAGCGGCTGGCCGGGCTGCTGCTGCGGGCGGAGGGCGGCGAGGGGCTGCCCGCCGAGGGGCCGGTGTCGCCGGAGCTGGGCGCGCTCTTCGGCGAGATGGCGCGCACCTCGGCCGGGCTGCCCGGGCCGGAGCCGGCGATGGCCGCGAAGGAGCGCGAGTTGCTGGCGCTGCTGGACACCGCCGCCTCCGCCGAGAGCCGGGGGTGGCTTTTGGGCCTGGTGAGCGCGATGGGCTCGGGCGAGGCGGCGATGCGGCGCGCGTACGAGATCTACGCGCGGATGGACGAGCTGGCCGGGGCGGCCGTGGACGACGGCCGGATCGACGGCGTTGCGCGGGCCATCGCGGCGGCCGTGCCGGACGAGGTGGCGCAGGCGGCGGCCGCCGCGGCCGTCCACTGGGACACGGAAGAGGGCGGCGGCTTCGCGGAGGCGTACTTCGCCGACCTCGCCCCCGCCCAGGCCGAGGCGGTGCGCCGGGCGATGCGGCTGCTGCGCGAGCGGGCGGAGCGAGCCCGATGACGCTCACGGCCCTTCTCCGCCTGGCCCGGCACGAGCTGACGCTCTACACGAGCCTGATGCGCTGGCTGTTCCGCCGCCCGCCCCACGGCGTGGACGCGGCGGCCGGCGACTCGGTCATGCCCTACTCCCGGGGCCAGTGGGCGATCTCCGCCATCTTCTTCTTCGTCTCCGTCGTCGAGACCGTGGCGCTGGCGTTCCTCATCCCCTGGCCGCTGGTGCACGGCGTCCTGCTCGCGCTAGGCCTGTGGGGCATCTTCTTCGTCGTCGCGCTCCAGGCCGCCTACGCCGTCCGACCCCACGTGATCGGCGGCGACGGCTCCCTGCGCCTCCGCTGCGGCGCGCTGCTGGAGATCCGCGTCCCGGCCGGGGGCATCGCCGCCGCCCGCCTGGAGCGGCGGTTCCCCGGCAACGGGCTGCTGCGCCTGGAAGAGGACGAGGACGGGGACGGCACGGTGGAGCTGCCGGTGGGCGGCCAGACCAACCTCACCGTCGAGCTCACCGAGCCGGTCACCTTCACCCGCCCGCTGGGCCGGCCCGCCCGCGCCCGCGTGCTGCGCTTCTACGCCGACGAGCCCGGTCCGGCCCTCGCCGTCCTGAGGGGCAGCGCCGTACGGTGAGGGCGAGACGGTGAGGGCGAGGGCGTAGGGTGACCGGCGATGTTCTCTCCCCAAGGGCCCACACTCCGTGAGCTGGCCGTGCAGGCGCTGTCCTCCGTGGAGCGCGGCTACGACCTGCTGGCGCCGAAGTTCGACCAGACGCCGTTCAGGACGCCGGACGTCCTGCTCGGGGCCGTGGCCGAGGCGCTGCGGCCGATGGGGCCCTTCGGCAGGGGCCTGGACCTGTGCTGCGGCACGGGCGCGGGCATCGGCGTGCTGCGGCGGGTGTGCGAGGGGGACGTGGTCGGCGTCGACCTCAGCGCGGGGATGCTCGCGCGGGCCCGCGCGGCGCACCCGGAGGCGGGCGTGCACCTGGTGCGGGCCGACGCCCTGGCGCTGCCGGTCGCCGGCCTCGGCGCGTTCGACGTGGCGGTCAGCTTCGGCTCCTTCGGGCACTTCCTGCCCCGCCAGCGCCCGGCGCTCTTCGCACAGGCGTACGCCGCGCTCCGGCCCGGCGGGCGCTTCGTCTTTCCCGTCGGGGCGCCGCCCCGGGTCGGCTCGCGGTGGTACTGGGCGCTGTGGGGCTTCGACGCGGCGATGCGCGTGCGCAACGCGGTGTGGCGGCCGCCCTTCGTCATGTACTACCGGACCTTCCCGCTGCCCGAGGTCCGCGAGGACCTGAGGCGGGCGGGCTTCGCGGTGGAGACCGTGGCCCTGGACGCCGTGGGCCGCCGCCCGGACGGCAGCCCCCGCTGCCGCCTCGTGGTGGCGCGGCGGCCAGGCTGACCTCTTCGTTCGCGTGTTTACTTCCGGGACGGGCGGGCACTCGGCGCGGCGTGACAGACCGCAGGCCGCCGCCGAGGCCCGAGCCACCGCCGCCGGTGCCTCCCGAGCCCGTGCCGCCGCCCCCGCCGGAGCCGGGGCCGACCCCGCCACCGGAGCCGACGCCGTCGCCGGGTCCGGACGTTCCCGAGCCGCCGCCCGAACCGCATCCGCAGCCCGAGCCGACGCCGCCGCCGGGCCCTCGGGGGCCACGAGGTCCACAAGGTCCACAAGGTCCCTGAAGGAAACGTCCCGCCGCAGAGCCCTTGATTCGACGGCGATTTACGCCACCCTGCTGGGAGCGGCGGTTCCCCCTGTCCCGCTCGCCCCACAGGAGTGCGCGATGGTTCACCCTCACCACGCACGCAACGCCCGCCCCCGCCGTGCCCGCGCCCTTGCGGCGTTCGCCGTGCTCGCCGGGCTGACGCTGGCCGCTTGCTCCGGCGGCGCGAGCGGCACCGCCGGCACCTCGGGCACCGCCGGCGAGCGCGAAACGGCCCCCGGCTCCTCCCACTCCCCCAGCGCCACCAGCCAGGCCGGCCCGACGGCGAACGACGACGACGCCGAACGCCGCCGCTGGGTGGACGCCCGGCTGGCGGAGATGACGCTGGAGGAGAAGGTCGGCCAGCTCTTCGTCACCTACGCCTACGGCGAGACGGCCGGCACCACCCGCCCCCAGGACGTGGCGAACAACCAGGAGTGGCTCGGCGTGAACAACGGCCGGGAGGCCGTCGAGCGCTACCACCTCGGCGGCGTCATCTACTTCGGCTGGTCGGGCAACTTCGCGGACCCCGCCCAGGTGGCCCGCCTCTCCAACGGCCTCCAGCGCGCCGCCCTCGGCTCCTCCCCCGAGGTGCCGCTGCTGATCACCACCGACCAGGAGCACGGCGTCATCACCCGCCTCGGCGCCCCGGCCACCCTCTTCCCCGGCAGCATGGCGCTGGGCGCCTCCGGCCGGGCCGACGACGCCCGAGAGGCGGCCCGCATATCCGGCGAGGAGCTGCGCGCCGTCGGCATCACCATGGACCACGCGCCCGTCGCCGACGTCAACGTCAACCCCGCCAACCCCGTCATAGGCGTCCGCTCCTTCGGCAGCGACCCGCAGCTCGTGGCCGGCCTCACGGCCGCCCAGGTGGAGGGCTACCAGGCCGGCGCGGCCCAGGGCGGCGGGGTCGTGGCCAGCACCAAGCACTTCCCCGGCCACGGCGACACCGACGTCGACAGCCACACCGGCCTGCCCGTGGTCGACCACAGCCTCGCCGAGTGGCGCCTGACCGACGCGCCGCCCTTCCGCGCCGCCATCGAGGCCGGCACCGGCGCCATCATGAGCGGCCACCTCCAGTTCCCCGCGCTCGACCCCTCCGGCGACCCGGCCACCCTCTCCCGGCCGATCCTCACCGGCCTGCTGCGCGAGGAACTCGGCTACGACGGCGTCGTCATCACCGACTCGCTGAAGATGGCGGGCGTGCGGCAGACCTACGCCGACTCCGAGGTCCCGGTCCGGGCGCTGCGGGCCGGGGCCGACCTGCTGCTGATGCCGCCCGACCTGGACCTGGCGTACAACGCCGTGCTGCAGGCGGTGGCCTCGGGCGAGCTGACCGAGGACCGCGTCGACACCTCCGTACGCCGCATCCTGACGCTCAAGCACGAGCAGGGCATCGTCGAGCAGCCCTACGCCGACCTCGACCGCGTCTCCGAGGTCGTCGGCAGCACCGAGCACGAGGAGGCGGCGCAGCGCATCACCGACCACACCACCACCCTGGTCCGCAACGAGGACGGCGTGCTGCCGCTCGCGGCCGAGGGCCAGAGCGTGCTGGTCACGGGCGCGGGCTCGGGCTCGACCGTCGAGAACCTGGCCGCGCGCGTCGGCGCCCGCGACGTGTCGGTCACCAGCCGCTACGCCGGCACCGACCCCGACGACGCGACCATCGCCCAGGTGGTGGCGGCGGCCCGCGACGCCGACGCCGTCGTCGTCACCACCAGCAACGCCGGCGCCAGTCCCGGGCAGGCCGCGCTGGTGGACGCCCTCATCGCCACCGGCGTGCCGGTCGTGACCATCGCCACCGACGTGCCCTACGACATCGGCTCCTACCCCGACGCCGCCACCCACCTGGCCACGTACTCGTCGGTGCCCGTCGCCCTGGAGTCCGCCGCCCGCGTGCTGTTCGGCGAGGTCGACCCGAGCGGAACCCTGCCCGTCACGGTCCCCGTCGCCGGCGACCCCGCCCAGACGCTGTTCCCGCTCGGGCACGGCCTCGGCTACCGATGAGGCCGACGAGGGAGATGACGGAGACGCGATGCGCCGCAGACAGCTGTTGACGACGACCGCCGCCCTGGCACCGCTGGCGGCGACGCCCGCCCCCGCCGTCGCCCTCGCGCCGAGCGCGCGGCGTCCGCGTACGGAGACCGGCGGCACCGTCGTCCGCACCGGCTTCGAGTCGCTGCGCGACAGCGGCTACGCCGCGCTGACCGGGCAGCGCGTCGGCGTCATCTCCAACCCCACCGGCGTCGACCGCGAGCTCACCCACATCGTGGACGTCATGGCCGGCGACGGCCGGGTCGACATCCAGGCCGTCTTCGGCCCCGAGCACGGCTTCCGCGGCACCTCGCAGGCGGGCGAGGGCGAGGACTTCTTCACCGACCCGCGGACCGGCCTGCCCGTCTACAACGCCTACAACGACGTCGCCGCCATGGAGCAGCTCTTCGACGAAGTGGGCCTGGACACCGTCGTGTTCGACATCCAGGACGTGGGTGCCCGCTTCTACACCTACATCTGGACCATGTACCAGGCGCTGGAGGCGGCCGCCCGCCTCGGGCTGCGTTTCGTCGTGCTCGACCGGCCGAACCCGCTGTCGGGCCGCGAGGCGTACGGGCCCGTCCTGCACGCGGAGAACGCCAGCTTCGTCGGCCTGAAGCCCATCGCCCAGCAGCACGGCATGACGGTCGGCGAGCTGGCGCGGCTCTTCAACGACGAGTTCGTCCCCGACGCCACGGCCGGGCGCCGGGCCGAGCTGCGCGTGGAGCGGATGACGGGCTGGCGGCGCGAGCAGCGCTTCACGGAGACCGGCCTGCCGTGGGTGCCGCCCTCCCCCAACATGCCCACCCCCCACACCGCCGGGCTCTATGTCGGCACCGCCCTGTTCGAGGCCTCGGCGCTGTCGGAGGGGCGCGGCACCACCCTGCCGTTCCAGCTGATCGGCGCCCCCGGCATCGACCACCGCTGGCAGGAGGTACTGAGCCAGCACGCGCTGCCCGGCGTTCTCTTCCGCGAGGCGTACTTCGTGCCGGCGTTCTCCAAGTGGGCGGAGGAGGCCTGCGGCGGCGTGGAGGTCCAGGTCAGCGACCCGGACGCGTTCGATCCCATCCTCACCGCGCTGACCATGATCACCGAGCAGTGGCGGTACTTCCCGGAGTACCGCTGGCGCGGCCAGGACGGCGGCAGCAGCTTCTGGATCGACAAGCTGAGCGGCGACACGCGCGTGCGGCTCGCCATCGAGGAGGGCATGGACGCCGACGGCATCGCCGCCATCTGGCAGGAGGACCTCGCAGCGTTCCGCCGCCTCCGCCGCCGCTACCTCCTCTACTGAGAGGGGCCGATGCTCACCGGCCCGCCGGCCACCACCCCCGCCGGCCTCCCCTTCCCTTCTCCCTCCTCCCCCTCCCGCTCCCGGCCCCTGCGCCACGGCACGGCGGGCGAGGCCGGGCTCCTCGCCGACCACGTGGCCCGCATCGCGGAGGCCGCCGCCGCCTTCCCCCACATCCCCGGCTTCGCCCTCGTCGCGGTGCGCGACGGCGTGATCGTCGCCCACGAGGCGCGCGGTTACGCCGTGCGCTACGCCTCCTGGGACGCCGAGGCCGCCGCCCCCGTCGACCTCCCGCCCGCCGACCGGGTTCCGATGGCGACCGGCACCCTCTTCGACCTGGCCTCGGTCACGAAGCTGTTCACCGCCACCGTCGCCGCCCAGCTCCACGAGCAGGGCGTGCTCCCGCTGGACGACCCGGTGGCCCGCCACCTCCCGGCGTTCGCCGCCACCGACCCGGCCAAGGCGGCCGTCACCGTGCGCCAGCTCCTCACCCACCGCTCCGGCCTGCCCGCCTGGCTCAACCTCTACGACCTCCCCGACGACGCCCGCCTCCCCTCCGTCTACGCCTCCGCCCTGTCCCGCGAGCCCGGCAGCGGCCACGAGTACTCCGACCTCAACCTCATCACCCTCGGCGCCCTCATGGAGCGCGTCACGAACCAGCCCCTCGACGCCCTCGTCGCCGAGCGCGTCACGGGCCCCCTCGGCATGCGCGACACCCTGTTCAACCCGCCCAGGGAGCTGTGGCCGCGTGTCGCCGCCACCGAGTACCAGCCGTGGACCGGACGCGGCATGATCCGGGGCACGGTCCACGACGAGAACGCCTGGGCGCTCGGCGGCGTCGCGGGCCACGCCGGGATCTTCTCCACGGCGTTCGACATGGCGGTCTTCGGCCAGATGCTGTGCGACGGCGGGCGGTACGCCGGAACCCGGATCCTCGCCGAGGACACCGTCCGCGCGATCCTCGGCGCCTCGCCCGGCGGCCTGGGCTGGCAGCTCGACCAGCGCTCCTTCATGGACGCCCTCTGCTCGCCCGTCACCGCGGGCCACACCGGCTACACCGGCACGTCCCTCACGGTGGACCCCGTCGCCCGCATGGTCCTCGTCCTGCTCACCAACCGCGTCCACCCCACCCGGGAGCGGAACACCGACAGCGCCTACCGCCGCCGCCCGGCCCGCGCCTTCGCCCGCGCCCTGCCGGTGCGCCCGCCCTCCGGCGGCACGGCCTGGTTCGCGGCCACCGCGGGCCACCTCACCGTCCCGGTGGCCCACGGCGCCCGCGTCGCCTTCGCCCTCTGGTACGACACCGACCCCGAGGCCGGCTCCGGCACCCTCGCCCTCTCCACGGACGGCGCCGCCGCCTGGCGCCCGCTCCCCTTCGCGCTGCGCACGCCCGACGCGAGCCACCGCTGGGAGTCCCCCGGCACCTTCCGCGGCCACGCCGCCCGCCGCTGGCTCGACGCCACCGCCGCCCTGCCCGCCGGGGCCACCCACCTGCGCTGGACCTACCGCACGGACGGCGACGCCGACCGCCGGGGCCGCGGGATCTACGTCCACCGCGTCCGCGTTCACGCCCCGGACGGCCACACCCTCGTCTTCGACAGCGAACGCCCCGCCGACGCCGCCCGCGTCACCGCCGAGGGCTTCCGGCCCTCGGCGGACTAGTCAGTCGTTCCCGGCCTCCATCGCGGCGTGGTCGAGCAGCGCGTCCGCGCCCTCGTCCCCGCCCGCGGCCTCGCCGCGCGAGGCGATCGCCTCCGCGCCGCCCTCGGGCATCGCGCCGATCAGCCCGGTCGAGGCCGCCTGCGCCGCGCCGATCAGCGTCGGCTGCGGGCTGCCGATCATGCCGAGCCCGGCGTACTGCTCCAGCTTGGCGCGGGAGTCGGCGATGTCGAGGTTGCGCATGGTGAGCTGGCCGATCCGGTCCACCGGCCCGAAGGCGGCGTCCTCGGTCCGCTCCATGGAGAGCTTGTCGGGGTGGTAGCTGAACGCCGGGCCCGAGGTGTCGAGGATCGAGTAGTCCTCGCCGCGCCGCAGCCGCAGCGTCACCTCGCCGGTGACCGCCATCCCGACCCAGCGCTGCAGCGACTCGCGCAGCATCAGCGCCTGCGGGTCCAGCCAGCGGCCCTCGTACAGCAGCCGGCCGAGCCTGCGGCCCTCGCTGTGGTAGGTGGCGAGGGTGTCCTCGTTGTGGATGGCGTTGACCAGCCGCTCGTACGCCGCGTGCAGCAGCGCCATGCCCGGCGCCTCGTAGATGCCGCGGCTCTTGGCCTCGATGACCCGGTTCTCGATCTGGTCGGACATGCCCAGGCCGTGCCGGCCGCCGATGGCGTTGGCCTCCAGGACCAGGTCGACGGCGGACGCGCACTCCTTGCCGTTGATGGTCACCGGCCGCCCCTGCTCGAAGCCGACGGTCACGTCCTCGGCCGCGATCTCCACCTCCGGGTCCCAGAACCGCACGCCCATGATCGGCTCGACGATCTCGATGCCGGTGTCGAGGTGTTCGAGGGACTTGGCCTCGTGGGTCGCGCCCCAGATGTTCGCGTCCGTGGAGTACGCCTTCTCCGTGCTGTCCCGGTAGGGCAGGCCGTGGGCCAGCAGCCACTCCGACATCTCCTTGCGGCCGCCGAGCTCGTGGACGAAGTCGGCGTCCAGCCACGGCTTGTAGATCCGCAGGGAGGGGTTGGCGAGCAGGCCGTAGCGGTAGAAGCGCTCGATGTCGTTGCCCTTGAAGGTGGAGCCGTCGCCCCAGATCTGCACGTCGTCCTCGAGCATCGCGCGCACCAGCAGCGTGCCGGTGACGGCCCGCCCGAGCGGGGTGGTGTTGAAGTACGCCCGCCCCCCGGACCGGATGTGGAACGCCCCACAGGCCAGCGCCGCGAGCCCCTCCTCCACCAGCGCCGCCCGGCAGTCGACCAGCCGGGCCACCTCCGCGCCGTACGCGGTGGCGCGGCCGGGCACCGAGGCGATCTCGGGCTCGTCGTACTGGCCGATCTCGGCGGTGTAGGTACAGGGCACGGCGCCCTTGTCGCGCATCCACGCGACCGCTACGGAGGTGTCGAGACCGCCGGAGAAGGCGATCCCGACGCGCTGGCCGACGGGCAGGGAGGTGAGAACCTTGGACACGAGTAGGAGTTTATACATACTCCTGCATGATCATGCAACCCGTTCGCCAACATTCCGCAAGTGAGGCCAAGCGGGCGGCGGTATATCCCGTTGTGGCGCCAGGAGCACGGCCATAGGGTCCCGGCATGTGCCTACGTGTTCGTATGCGTCAAGCGCTCCCGGAAGCGATGCGCGCCCGCGACAAGGCCGCGGTGAGCGCCCTGCGCGCGACCCTCGCCGCGCTGGACAACGCGGAGGCGGTGCCCGTGGACGAAGCCGATCTGCGCGGCCTGGCACTCGAACAGTCACCGGCCGGCGCCGGTGCCACCGAGGCAGCACGGCGTGAGCTGAGCGAGAGCGCTGTGGCGGACATCGTGCGAGGCGAAGCCACCGAACGACTGGAAGCCGCGGCACATCTGACGGCACCCGCCCACGCCGACCGGGTCGCACGGCTCCGCGCGGAGGCCGCTGTGCTGCTTCGCCTTCTCGACGGCCACGGCACCCCGTAGAACTCGAACTGGTCCGCGTCCTCCCGGACCACCCCACGCACGAGGATCGTTTCTTCTTCTTTGCCTGTCCATCGACCGGCCGGCAATCGGGCGTCGATAGGCTCGCCGCGTCCAGCGAGCCGGAGCACGGGGAGAGGCAGGGGCGCCATGTCGTCGCAGGGGTCACAGGGGTCGCGGGAGGAGCGGGGCGAGGAGATACTCGGCGTCCTCGACACCGCCTTCGGGCAGTTGCTGGAGGCGGACCCGGCGGCGTTCCGCGTGAAGTTCCGGAAGATGGCGGCCTCGGCGTTCGCGTTCTACCGTGGGACGGCCTGCCTCTTCTACCACGACATGGAGTCGCTGGACGCGGGGCCGTTCCTGGACGAGCGGACCTCGCGGGTGTGGATCCACGGGGACCTCCACGCCGAGAACTTCGGCTCGTACATGGACGCCAACGGGCGGCTGATCTTCAACGTCAACGACTTCGACGAGGCGTACGTCGGGCCGTTCACCTGGGATCTGAAGCGGTTCGCGGCCTCGGTGGCGCTGATCGGGTACACCAAGGCGCTCAGCGACGAGGTGATCGGCGAGCTGGTGCGGGCGTACGCCGACGCCTACCGCGAGCGGATCGGGGCGCTGGCGGGCGGGGCGAAGGACGACGAGGTGCCGCCGTTCACGCTCGACACGGCGCGGGGGCCGCTGCTGGACGCGCTGCGGGACGCCCGCGCGCGCACCCGCTTCGGGCTGCTGGAGTCGATGACGGAGATCCGCGACTACGAGCGCCGCTTCACGCCCGGCGGCGGCGCGATCCCGCTGGACGCGGCGGTGCGCGAGAAGGTGCTGGCGGCGTTCGAGGGATACCTGGCGACCCTGCCGCCCTCCAACCGCACGCGGCCCGACGCGCAGCGCGTCAAGGACGTCGTCGGCCGGCGCGGGATCGGCATCGGGAGTGCCGGACTGCCCTCGTACAACATCCTGCTGGAGGGCAACAGCGACGCCCTGGAGAACGACGTCGTGATCTACCTCAAGCAGGCGCAGATACCGGCGGTGTCCCGGCACATCACCGACGAGCGGGTGCGCGGCTACTTCCAGCACGAGGGACAGCGCACCGTCATCTCGCAGCGCGCGCTCCAGGCCCACGCCGACCCGTGGCTGGGGTGGACGGAGCTGGACGGCGCCGGGCAGCTCGTCGCGGAGGTGTCGCCGTACGCCGTGGACCTGGACTGGTCGGACATCGACGACCCGGGCGAGATCCGGTCGGTCGTGGCCGACCTGGGGCGGGCGACGGCCACGATGCACGCGGCGGCCGACGACGAGAGCGGGCACTCGCTCGTGCCGTTCTCGACGGAGCGGGCGATCGACGCGGCGATCGGCGGCGACGTCGCGGGCCTGGGCGAGGCGCTGGTGGACTTCGCCCACTCCTACGGGACGCGGGCGCGCGCCGACCACCAGATCTTCGTGGACCTGTTCCGCAACGGGCGCATCCCCGGGCTGTAAATCAGCCAGTAGATCAGCCAATCCGAACGTGGGGCCTTGACGGGCGGGAAACCTCGGCGCAACATCTGTAAACGATTACAGCGACTGGAAACGTTTACAGAAATGGCCACATAGCCGGGCGAAGAGGGGCAACGCGATGTCGGGTGGTGGTGGCAATGGTGGACAGCCGACGATCGTGTCGATAGCGGAACGCGCGGGCGTGTCCGTCGCCTCCGTCTCCCGCGTGCTCAACGGCCTCGGCGCCCGCCGCGACACCGCCGAGCGGGTGCGCCGCGCCGCCGCCGAGCTGGGATACGTGCCGAACGCCGTGGCCCGCTCCCTCAAGGGCGGCCGGACCCGGCAGCTCACCTTCGCCATGCAGGACATCGGCAACCCGGTCTACGTGGCGATGGTCCGCGCCATCCAGAGCGTCACCAAGGCGGCCGGATACCGCCTGCTGCTGCACTCCACCGACGCCGTCGCCGAGGACGAACTCGCCGTCGTCCGCAGCCTCGGCGACCGCACCAGCGACGGGCTGATCATCTGCCCGATCCGCATCACCGACGCGCACATCGAGGCACTCACCAACGCCGCCGGGCCGGTCGTCGTCATCGGCTCGCTGCCCGACGAGGTGCCCGTGGACAGCGTGCGCGCCGACTCGGTCGCCGGCGCCGCCATCGCCGTCCGTCACCTGTACGCCACGGGCCGCCGCCGCATCGCGTTCGTCAACGGCCCCCCCGACACCGTCCCCGGCCACAACCGCGACCTGGGGTACCGGGCGGCGCTGGCGGAGTGCGGGCTGGCGTACGCCGACGAGCTGGTCGTGCACACGGAGTTCGGCATCGAGACCGGGACGGCGGCGGCCGAGAAGCTGCTGGACGCCAGGCCCAAGCCGGACGCCCTCTTCTGCGCCAACGACCAGCTCGCGCTCGGCGCCATGCGCGCGCTGCTGGCCCGCGGCCTGCGCATCCCCGGGGACATCGCGGTGGCCGGGATGGACGACAGCACCCTGGCGCAGGCAGGCTGGCCGCCGCTGACCAGCGTCGACCTGCGCTCCTCCGAACGCGGCCGCCGCGCCGCGCAGTTGCTGCTCGACCGGCTCCACGATCCCGACGGCGAGCTGCCGACCCGTACGACCACCGAGCCGCCGCGCCTCGTCGTGCGCGCCTCCACCGACTCATCCGAAACGAAGAGGTCTCCATGAGCCTGACCGCTCCCCGGGACAGAGCCGTCCCGGGTCAGCGCGGCACCCCGCCGCCCCGGACCCCGGCCCAGCGCAAACGCGCGCTGGGCCTGGACCGGGGCGCGTGGTTCCTCCTCCTCCCCGCCCTCATCCCGATCCTCGTGCTCAGCGTGGGACCGCTGCTGTACGGCGTGTCCCTCGCCTTCACCGACTCGCAGGCGGGCCGCACCGAGCCCACCCAGTTCATCGGCCTGCTGAACCTCACCGACCTGCGCCACGACGACCTGTTCTGGGACTCCTTCCGTATCGGCCTGGTGTGGGCGTTCAGCGTCACCGGCCTCCAGCTGCTGCTGGCGATGGGCCTGGCGCTGCTGCTCAACGAGAACCTCCGCTTCCGCTGGCTGGCGCGGACGCTGGCGCTGGTGCCGTGGGCCATGCCGGAGGTCGTGGTCGGCGTCATGTGGCGGCTGGTCTACCACCAGGACGCGGGCATCCTCAACGACGCGCTGACCCGGCTCCACCTCATCGACGAGAACATCGACTGGCTGACGGACCTCTCCCTCGCCCTCCCCGCCGTCATCGCGGTCGGCGTGTGGGCGGGCATGCCGCAGACCACGGTGGTGCTGCTCGCCGGGCTGCAGAACGTGCCGCACGAGCTGCGCGAGGCCGCCGCGATCGACGGCGCCGGCGTGTGGCGCCGCTTCACCACCGTCACCTGGCCCGCGATCCGGCCGGTGGTCATCGCCATCACCGCGCTCAACTTCATCTGGAACTTCAATTCCTTCGCCCTGGTGTACGTCCTCACCCAGGGCGGGCCCGGCGGCGAGACCCGGCTGCCGATGCTCTTCGCGTACGAGGAGGCGTTCAAGTACGGGCAGTTCGGCTACGCGGCGGCGATGGGCCTGGTGATGGTCGCCGTCATCGCGGTGCTGCTCGCGCTCTTCCTGCGCAACCGGCTGAGGGAGGAGACGGAATGAGCACCGGAACGCGCACCGTCATGCGCACCCCGGCGAAGCGCCTCTCGCGGGCCGGCCAGTACGCGGCGCTGCTGGCGTACCTCGTCTTCCTCGCCTTCCCGCTGCTGTGGCTGGTCTCCACCTCCCTGAAGTCCCCCCAGGAACTGGGCAGGATCGAGCCGGCCTGGCTGCCGGAGGACCCCACCCTGGAGAACTACCGCACCGCCTTCGACACCCAGCCGCTGCTGCGCTCCGCCGTCAACAGCCTCATCGCGGCGGGCAGCGCCTCCCTCATCGCGGTGGCGATAGCCGTGCCCGCGGCGTACGTCCTGGTCCGCCACCGCTCGTGGATCAGCCGGGCCGGGACGGTGTGGATCCTGGTCAGCCAGATGTTCCCGCTGGTGCTGGTGATCATCCCGCTCTTCCTGGTGCTGCGGAACCTCCACCTCATCGACTCCCTCCCCGGCCTGATCCTGGTCTACGTCGTCTGGAGCCTGCCGTTCGCGCTGTGGATGCTCCAGGGGTACGTGCGCGCCGTGCCGCGCTCGCTGGAGGAGGCCGCCGCGGTGGACGGGGCCGGGCGGCTGCGGATCCTGCGCAGCGTCGTGCTGCCGCTGCTCGCCCCGGGCGTGGTGGCGACGCTGATGTTCGCCTTCGTCCTCGCCTGGAACGAGTTCTTCTTCGCCCTCGTGCTGCTCAAGACCCCGGAGAAGCAGACGATGTCCGTGATCCTGACCCACTTCATCGGCGCCGAGGGCGTGGCGGACCTCGGCCCGCTGGCCGCCGCCGCGTTCCTCGCCACGCTGCCCAGCCTGCTGTTCTTCGCGCTGCTCCAGCGGCGGCTGGTCAGCGGCATGCTCGCCGGGGCGGTGAAGGGCTGATGCGCGCGCGACGATCGCGACGATGTGCAGCCGCCGTCGGGCTGGCCGCCCTGCTGCTGTCGGGCCTGTCCGGCTGCGGTTCGGGGGACGACGCCTCGGACGGCACCGTCACGCTGGAGTTCCTCAGCCTGGCCTGGCAGGAGGAGTCCATCGAGGCCACCCAGGCCCTGGTGGACCAGTGGAACGCCGAACACCCCCGCGTCCAGGTCGAGTACGTCCAGGGCGACTGGGCCAACGTCCACGACTACCTGCTGACCTCCTTCATGGGCGGCGAGTCCCCGGACATCTTCCACGACGACGCCTCCGACCTCATCGACTTCGCCAACGGCGGGTACCTGGCCGACCTGTCCGGCCTGCTGCCCGGCTCGCTGCGCTCCGACATCCCCGACGCCTCCTGGCAGACCACCACCTTCGAGCTCGACAGCGGCGAGAGCGGGATCTACGGCGTTCCCTTCCTCCAGGAGCCGCGCGTCCTCATCGCCAACGCCGAGCTGCTGCGGCGCTCCGGGGTGCGCGTCCCGACCACCGACGACCCCTGGACCTGGGAGGAGTTCGAGGACGCCAGCCGCGACCTCACCCGCGGCGACACCTACGGCGTCGCCTGGTCGATGAGCGAGCCCGTCAGCCAGTCGGTCAACCTCTCCCTCTCCACCGGCGGCCGGATCTTCTACGAGGACGCCGACGGCGAGAACGAGATCCGCTACGGCCCGGCCGACTCCGCCGTCGCCGAGCTGATCAACCGGCAGGTCAACGAGGACCACACCGCGCCCGGCAGCAGCCTCGGCATGACCGGCTCCGACACCCTCCCCGGCTTCTTCGCCGGGCGCTACGCCATGCTGCCGCTCAACTTCTCGTACCGGCAGCAGGTGGCGCAGCAGGCCCCGGAGGGCTTCGAGTGGACCGTGCTGCCGATGCCGACCGGCGGCGAGGAGTACGGGCTGGCGCAGGGCGTGGCGCCGCAGACCCTGTCGGTGTCGGAGGACTCCGACCACCAGCAGGCCGCCGCCGACTTCATCGCCTACCTCACGCGCCCCGACCACGCCGTCGACCTGGCGCTGGGCGACTGGATGCTGCCGACCAGTTCCACCGCGCTCGCCGACCCGGCGTTCACCACCACCGACCTGGGCTGGCGTACCGGCGCCGAGGTCTCCCAGCAGCTGCGGCCCTCCCCGGTGCTCGGGGTGCGCGGCTACCCGGAGTGGAAGGACAAGATCGCCACGCCCGCCCTCCAGAACTACTACAGCGGCGCCGACGACCTGGACGACCTGCGAGAGGAGCTCGCCGACGACGGAAACCGGATCCTCGACCGCTACCAGCGCTGACAACGACGCCAGCGCCGAGGTAGCTGACGCACCGCGACACGACACAAAGGAATGAGCGCGCACACACCATGAGTCTCAGCCTCGATCAGGACAGGCAGGACACGCCCCCATCGGCAGCGAAGCCCACCGGCGTGACACGGCGACGGCGCCGTGCCACGACGCCCGCCCACGGCCCGATCGTGCCGCGCGACCGCGCCCGCGGCGCGATGCTCGGCCTGGCCGTCGGCGACGCGATCGGCGCACCCGCCGAGAACCTCAAACCCTCCCAGATCCGGGAGCGGTGGGGCCGCATCGAGGGCTTCGTCTCCGAGGACCCGATCGGGACGGACGACACCGAGTACGCCATCTTCTCGGGCCTGCTGCTGGCCGAGCACGGCTCGGCGCTCACCGTCGCCCACGTGGAGGCCGCGTGGCACGAGTGGATCGCCGACCGGGACGAGGGCCCGTTCAAGGGCGCCGGGTTCAGCGAGCGCGGCACGCTGGAGAACCTGCGCCGGGGCCTGGCCGCGCCGATCTCCGCCCAGCACCGGCACGCCTGGAGCGACGGGCTCGCCATGCGGGCGGCGCCGTTCGGGGTGTACGCCGCCGGGCGGCCGGCGGAGGCGGCGCGGCTGGTGTCGATCGACGGCACCGTCTCCCACGACGGGGAGGGCATCTACGGCGGGCGGGCGGTGGCGGCCGGTGTGGCGGCGGCCATGGTGAGCCACAACCCGGACGTGGTGGTGCAGGCCGCGCTGTCCGTCGTGCCCGAGGACTCCTGGACGGCACGCTCGCTGCACCGGGCGGTCTCGGCGGCCCGGCTGGCGCGGCGCGATCCGCAGGCCACGCCGCTGTCGATCGAGCGGGCGGTGCGCTCGGCCACGGTCATCGGCGGCTACCCGTGGACCGACCTGGCGCCGGAGGCGGTGGGGCTGGCGTTCGGCGCGTTCGCGGCGGCGCGCGGCGAGATCACGCGGGCGGTGCCGACGGCCGTGAACATGGGCCGCGACGCCGACACCACGGCGGCGGTCGCGGGCGCCCTGGCCGGCGCGCTGCGGGGAGAGTCGTCCATCCCCGCCGAATGGGCGAAGGCCATCGGCCCGGTGCGCGGCAACTGCCTGCCGTCCATGGCGGGGCGCCACATCCTGGACCTGGCCGACCAGCTCACGCCGCCCCCCGGCGGTCGTGAAGACGACGAGAGGGCCGCAGCGTGACCAGCCCCCAGCCCGGTCGTGGGCAGTCGTTCCGCAAAGGCGACGAGGGCACCTCCCAGGCCCCCGGGTCCCGGGAGAGCGCGGGCGCGGCCGGGCCCACGGACCCGCACCACCCCCACGGGGGTCGGGCGGCGGAGCCCCCGGACCAACGCGGCCGCATCGCCGGGCTGCTGCTCGGCCTCGCCGCGGGCGACGCCGCCGGCTGGCCCTCCGGCCGGCACCGCGCCGCCCGCATGCCGGACTGGACCCGGCGGCTGACGCGCGAGCTCGACACCTTCGCCGAGCAGAACGCCACGACCACGCTGCCCGTGCCGATAGCGCTCAACCAGCCGCCCGAGCCGCTGCGCCTGGGACCCTCCGACGACGCCGAGTGGGCGGCGTTCACCGCGCTGTCCGTGCTGTCGGCCACCGAGGCGGAGGCGGGCGCGGGCGACAGCGACCTGACGGCCGACCAGCGGGTGCGCTCCGCGCTCGCGCTGGCCTGGAGCGGGCTGGCCGACGAGGTCGCCGCGGCGGCGGCGCGCGCCGACGAGATCGAGTCGGCGCAGATCCCGCTCCGCGCCCGCATCTCGGTCCGCGCCGGGCTCGGCAACCTCGCGGCGGGCCTCAGGCCCCCCGCCACCGGGCACGACAACCCGCACTACTTCGACGACGCGGCCTGCGTGCGCGCCGCCGTGCTGGCGGTGGTCCACCCCGGCGACCCGGCGGCCGCCGCCGACCTCGCCGAGTTCGACGCCCGCTACACGCAGGACGGCGACGGCGTGCACGGCGCCCGCGCCGTGGCGGCGGCGGTGGCGGCGGCGCTCGGCGGCGCGGACATCGACGGCTGCGTGGAGGAGGCGTTGCGCCAGCTGCCCGAGGGCACGGAGATCCTGCGCAACGCCGAGCAGGCCGTGAAGCTCGGCCGCTCCGTCGCAGCCGCCAGCCCCGGCGCGCCGGGCAACGCCTTCGCCCTGGTGCCGGTGCTGGAGCACGAGATCGTCGACCACGTCTACAGCTACGGCATCGCGGCGGCCGAGACCGTGCCGGTGGCGCTGGCCGTCGCGCTGGCGGCGGGCGGCGACGTCACCGAGGCGGTGCCCAGCGCCGCCTGCCTGTCGCGCGTCGCCGACTCCGCGCCCGCGCTCGCGGGCGCCCTGACGGGCGTGGTCGGCGGCGCCGAGGCGTTGCCCCTCACCTGGCGCGAGGCGTGCCGCTCGCTGGCGGGCTGCGCCCTGCCGCGGCTGGCCGGCACCGATCTGACGGAGATCGCCGCGCGGCTGGCCCGCACCTCCCTCACACCTCATGCACGGAAAGGACCTGACGCATGACGACCACGCCCACGCCCACGTCCACCACGCCCACCGAACGCTCGACGCCGACGCTGGAGGACCGCATCGCGGGGGCGCTGGTCGGCGCGGCGGTCGGCGACGCCCTCGGCGGCGCGGTCGAGGGCTGGTCGCCGGAGGCCATCGCGGAGCGCTACGGCGGCCGGGTCACCGGCATCGTCGAGCCGTTCCACCGCGACCGCTGGCGCACCGCCCGCCCCATCGCCCCGTACCACAAGGGCGACGGGCACGTCACCGACGACACCCTCATGACGCACGCGCTGATCCGCGTCTACGAGAAGGTGCGCGACCACCTCGACGCCTACGCCGTGGCCGACCACCTCGTGCCGGAGCTGATCACCACCCCGCGCTGGATCCCCGAGCTGGAGGCGGAGGCGCTGCCGCTCCAGCGGGTCTTCCTCGCCGAGAAGTGGCTGGTGGCGCGGCTGCACTACGGCCACGTGGACCCGCGCGAGGCCGGCGTCGGCAACATCGTCAACTGCGGCGCGTCGATGTACATGGCGCCGGTTGGCCTGGTGAACGCCGGGCACCCGGAGGGTGCGTACGCCGAGGCGCTGGACGTCGCCGGCGCCCACCAGTCCAGCTACGGGCGGGAGGCGGCCGGCGTCTTCGCCGCCGCGGTGGCCGCCGCGTGCAAACCGGGCGCGACGCCCGATGCGGTGGTGGAGGACGTGCTGGCGCTCGCCAAGGACGGCACCCGCTCGGCGATCGAGGCGGTCTGCGAGACGGCGTCCCACTACGACGACTTCGAGGCGGCGCTGGGCCCGCTGCGGGAGGCGGTGGCGCCGTTCGACACCGTCGGCCCCGACTACCGCCAGCCCTCGCTCGGGGCCCGCCGCCCCTCCCGGCTGCACGCCATCGAGGAGCTGCCGATCGCGCTCGGGATGCTGGTGGTGGGGGGCGGCGACTTCCGCCCCGCGGTGCTCGGCTCGGTCAACTACGGCCGCGACTGCGACTCCATCGCCACGATGAGCGGCGCGCTGGCCGGGGCCCTGCGCGGCGAGGGCACGGTGCCGGAGGAGTGGAGCGCGGAGGTGGCGCGCGCCAGCAGGCTCGACCTGCACGCCCCGGCGGCGGCGCTGACGACCGTGGCGCGCGAGGTGTACGCCCGCGATGTGGAGCGCCGCCGCGCGCACGAGCGCCGCTTTGCCGCTATCGCGGGGAATCCGGGGGAGGCGTGATGCTCCGGCTGACGTGGGTGCAGCCCGAGGACCTGCTCGGGCACGAGCTGCGGCAGGCGGAGGAGGACGGGCGCGAGGAGGAGGCTCTCGCCGCGATCGAACGCCGCTGGCTCGCGTCGGGGGGCCACCTGGCCCCCGACCGGGCGGGGGCGTCCCCCGCCCCGGTGGATCCGGCGCTGCGGGCGCTGGCCGAGGAGCTCCTGGACGAACTGGCGACGCTGCGGTCGCCGCTGGCGGAGAAGGAGCCGACGGACCTCGCCGCCATCCGGGCCGCCTGCCCGTCCTGGCCGGGGCGGAGCCCCGAGGGGCGGGCGTGCGGGGATCGCCCCGCGCTGCGCGCGCGCCTGCACGCCGCGTGGCTCGGCCGCGCCGCCGGCTGCGTGCTCGGCAAGCCCGTCGAAAAGGTGACCCTCGCCGGCATCCGGGCCCTCGCCCGCTCCGCAGGCAACTGGCCAATCCGCACCTACTTCACCGCCTCCGGCGTACCACCGGAGGTCCTCGCCGCCCACCCCTGGAACCGCCGCGCCGCCGCCGTCTCCCTCGCCGAGAACCTCGACGGCGCGCCCGAGGACGACGACCTCAACTACCCCCTCCTCGGCCTGCTCCTCCTCCAGCGGCACGGCCACCGCTTCACCACCGCCGACGTGGCCCAGCTCTGGCTCGACGAGCTGCCCGCCGGCCGCACCTTCACCGCCGAGCGGGTGGCGTACCGCAACCTGCTCTCCGGCATCGAGCCCCCGGCGACGGCCGCCTACCGCAACCCGTTCCGCGAGTGGATCGGCGCCCAGATCCGGGGCGACGTCTTCGGCTGGACCCACCCCGGCGACCCGGGTGCCGCCGCCGAGCTCGCCCACCGCGACGCCGTGCTCAGCCACACCGCCAACGGCGTCTACGGCGAGATGTTCGCCGCCGCGGCCGTGGCCCGGGCGGCCGGCGGCGACGCCGACATCCACGCCTGCCTGCGCGCGGGCCTGGCCGTCGTGCCGCCCGAGTCCCGCTACGCCGAGGCCGTCCGCTTCGGCATCGACGCGGCCCGCGCCGCGCCCGCCATCCCCGAGGGCTTCGACGCCGCCGTGGACCGGCTCCACGCCCGCTACGCCGGCGACCTCGGCTACCACTGGGTCCACGTGCTGCCGAACGCCGCCCTGCTCGCCGCCGCCCTCACCCACGCCGACGGCGACTACGCGGCCTCCATCTGCCGCACCGTCTCCGGCGGCTGGGACACCGACTCCAACGGCGCCACCGCCGGCTCCCTCGCCGGGCTGCTGGCCGGCTCCCCCGAGGCGATCCCCGGGCAGTGGACCGCTCCCCTCCGCAACCGCCTGGCCACCACGGTCGCCGGATTCGACGGCATCGGCTTCGACGCCCTGGCCGAACTCACCCTGGAGGCAGCCGCATGAAGCACACGAAACACACGGAGCACGCGGAGCACACGGAGCACACGGAGCACACGGAGCACACGGAGCACACGGAGCACACGGAGCACACGGAGCACCCCACCATCGCCGTCCTGGGCTCCACCAACATGGACCTCGTCGCGTACGTGGCGAGGGCGCCCGCCCGCGGCGAGACCGTCGCGGGGCGCGAGTTCCGCACCATCCCCGGCGGCAAGGGCCTCAACCAGGCGATCGCCGCCGCCCGCGCGGGCGGCGCGGACAGCTCCGTCGCCATGATCGGCGCCGTCGGCGAGGACGACTTCGGCGCCCGGCTGCGCGCCACCCTCACCGAGACCGGCGTGGACGTGGCGGCGTTGCGCACCGTGCCCGGCCCCAGCGGCACCGCCCACATCGTGGTGGACGACGAGGGCGGCAACTCCATCGTCGTCGTCCCCGGCGCCAACGCCGCCGTCACCGCGCTCGCGCCCGGCGACGAGGAGCGCATCGCCGCCGCCGACGCCCTGCTGATGCAGCTCGAACTCCCCCTCGACGGCGTGCTCGCGGGCGCCCGCGCCGCCCGCGCCCACGGCGTACGCACCGTGCTGACGCCCTCCCCCGTGCCCGACCGGCCTCTGCCGGACGAGCTGCTGGCCCTCACCGACCTCCTCATCCCCAACGAGCACGAGGCCGCCGCCCTCACCGGCCACGACGACCCGCGCCGCGCCGCCCTCGCGCTCCTGGACGCCGTGCCCGGGGTCGTCGTCACCCTCGGTGCCGCGGGCAGCCTCCGCGCCGCGCGCGGCGCGGAGCCGGTGACGGTTCCGGCGGCGCGGGTGCGCGCGGTGGACACCACGGCCGCCGGGGACGCGTACGCCGGCGCGCTGGCGGTGGCGGCGTACGGCGAGTCGCGGCCCATGCCCGAGGCGATGGCCTGGGCCTCGGCCGCCGCCGCGCTCTCCGTGCAGCGCGCCGGCGCCTCCTCCGCCATGCCGGACCGCACCGACATCGACACATTCCACAGCCGGCACGGCCGGCACACCCAGCACCACCTCGAGGGAGCACGATGAATCCCGGGAACCCTGACAGGCCAGAACCGCCCGCCCCCCTGGACGGCCTGCGCGTCCTCGACCTCGCTACGCTCTTCGCGGGGCCGCTGGCGGCCACCCTCCTCGGCGACTTCGGCGCCGAGGTCGTCAAGGTCGAGCACCCGCGCAAGCCCGACCCCTCGCGCGGCCACGGACCCGCCAAGGACGGCGTCGGCCTGTGGTGGAAGCTGCTGGGCCGCAACAAGAAGACCATCACCTGCGACCTGTCGACCCCCGGCGGGCGCGAGGTGCTGCTGCGCCTGGTGGCCGAGTCCGACGTCGTCATCGAGAACTTCCGCCCCGGCACCCTGGAGCGGTGGCAGCTCGGCTGGGAGCAGCTCTCGGCCGCCAACCCGCGCCTGGTGCTGGCCCGCGTCACCGGCTTCGGCCAGTTCGGCCCGGCCGCGCGCCGCCCCGGCTTCGGCACCCTGGCCGAGGCCATGAGCGGCTTCGCCGCCATCACCGGCGAGCCGGACGGGCCGCCGACGCTGCCGCCGTTCGGCCTGGCCGACTCGATCGCGGCGATCAGCACCGCGTACGCCGTGATGACGGCGCTCGCGGGCCGCGACCGCACCGGGCGCGGCCAGGTCATCGACATGGCGATCATCGAGCCGATCCTGACCGTGCTGGGCGCGCAGCCGATCTGGTACGACCAGCTCGGGTACGTCCAGCCCCGCACCGGGAACCGCTCCACCAACAACGCCCCGCGCAACACCTACCGGACGGCGGACGGGCGGTGGGTGGCCGTCTCCACCTCGGCGCAGTCGATCGCGGAGCGCGTGATGCGGCTCGTCGGGCGGCCGGAGGTGACCGGCGAGGAGTGGTTCGCCACCGGCACCGGCCGGGCGCGGCACGCGGCGGAGCTGGACGAGGCCGTCGCCTCCTGGATCGCCCGCCACAGCCGGGACGAGGTCATCGCGGCGTTCGAGAAGGCGGAGGCGGCGATCGCGCCGGTCTACGACATCCGCGACGTGATGGCCGACGAGCAGTACCGGGCGCTCGGCACCATCGCCGAGGTCGAGGACGAGGAGCTGGGCCGCGTGCGGATGCAGAACGTCCTCTTCCGCCTCTCCGAGACGCCGGGCGCCATCCGCTGGGCGGGCCGCCCCCACGGCGCCGACACCGACGCCGTGCTGGCCGGTCTCGGCCTCAGCCCCGGCGAGATCGCCGCGCTCCGCGAGGAGGGCGCGCTATGACCTCCCCTGCCGGTTCTCTCCTCCTCACCTGGCTGTACGCCCCCGGCGACCGGCCCGAGGTGGTGGCGAAGGCGCTGCGCTCCGGCGCGGACGTCGTCATCGTCGACCTGGAGGACGCGGTCGCGCCCGACCGCAAGGGATACGCCCTCGACGCCACGGCCGAACTCCTCGCCGCACGCCCGCCGGTGCCGGTCCACGTGCGCCTCAACGCCCTCGACGGCCCGCTCGCCGCGTCCGAGGCCCGCCGCCTGGCGCCGCTGCCGGGCCTGGGCGCCCTGCGGCTGCCGAAGGTCACCGCCCCCGCCGACGTCGCCCGCGTCGCCGGCTGGGCGGCCACGCCCGGAACGCCGTCCCTCTACCCCCTGCTGGAGAACGCCCTCGGCGTCGAGAACGCCTACGCCATCGCCACGGCGCACCCGGCGGTGGCGGGCGTCTCCCTGGGCGAGGCCGACCTGCGGGCCGACCTGGGCGTCACCGAGGAGGCGGGCCTGGCCTGGCCGCGCGGCCGGGTCGTGCTGGCCGCGCGCGCCGCGGGCCTGCCCCCGCCGCCGCAGTCGGTCTACCCGGACGTGCGCGACACCGAGGGCCTGGCCCGCTCCTGCGCGGCGGGCCGCGCCCTGGGCTTCCTGGGCCGGGCCGCGATCCACCCGCGCCAACTCCCTGTCATCGAGCGGGCGTTCCTCCCGTCCGAGCGGGAGATCGAGGCGGCCGAGGAGATCCTGAAGGCGTCTGCCACCGGCACCGGCGCCCTGGCCCTGCCGGACGGCCGGTTCGTGGACCCGGCGGTCGTGGCCTGCGCCCACCGCACGCTGGTGCTGGCCCGCCGCGCGCGGCGTGACTCGATGACGCGGTAGACGATGCGTGAGGGGCGGAGGCTGCGTTAGCGTGGCGATCATGCGCATGGCAGTGCTCTCGCCGCCCCCGGCCCGCTAGGCGGGCCGCCCTCGACACGAGCGCGCCGGCCGCCTCTCGGCGGCTCCGGCGCGCCGGCTGGTTGTGCCCGCACACACGGGAGACCACGACCATCCGCTCCGTGGAGGAGATCCATCCGTGTCGAACGCATCCGAAGCATCCCTGCCCGGCCGGCCGGTCGGCCGGGGCCTGGCGTATCTCGCCATCGCGGGCACCGCGTGGGGGACGACCGGCGCCGCCGTCGAGGTCGTCTACCGCTCCAGCGACGTGGGGCCCCTGGCCGTGTCGTTCTGGCGGTTCCTCGGCGGCATGGCGCTGCTGCTGCTCGCGGCCGCCGTGCTGCGGCGCCCCTCCCTCGCCGCCCCGCGCCCGTCGGGCCCGTTGCGCCCGCGCGCGCTGCTCCTGGCCGGCACCGGCCTCGGCCTGGCCGTCTTCCAGGCGGCGTACTTCGGCGCGGTGCGGGACACCGGCCTGGTCGTCGCCACCATCGTCACCCTCGGCGCGGCCCCCGTCCTCACCGCCGCCGCCGGGCGGCTGTTCCTCGCCGAACGCGTCGGCCGCGGCGGGCTGCTGGCCGTCGGCGGCGCGGTGGCCGGGCTCGCGGTGCTGGTGCTGGGCAACGAGGCCGGCGTCGTGCGCCCCCTCGGCGTGGCCTGGGCATTGCTGTCCGCCGCCGGATACGCCGTCTCCAACGTCCTGGGCCGCTGGACCGGACGGCACGGCGCCGGGGAGGACCCGTACACGCTGACCGTCTGGTCGTTCGGCATCGGCGCGGCGCTGATGCTGCCGCCGGCCCTGGCCGAGGGCCTGTGGCCGCACGCCGGCCACCCGGGCCGGGTGGTGCTGCTGATGCTGTACGTCGCCGCCGTCACCACCGCCCTCGCCTACCCGCTGTACTTCGCGGGGGCGGCTGTCGTGCGGGCGGCGACGGCGGCGGTGGTGATGCTCATCGAGCCGGTGAGCGCGGCGGCGCTGGCGGTGCTGCTGCTGGGCGAGAGCCTCACCGTGGCCACGGTCGCGGGAACGGTGCTGTTGCTCGGCGCCATCGCCGGCCTGGCGGTCGCCGAGTCGCGGCTCGCTGGTGGGGTAATCCCCCGGGCGAGGCCGGGGGAGCGCCGGAGTGCCGCGCGAGACGCCGCGGCCTAGCGTAACTTCCCATGATCACAAAGAAGTTGATCGCCGCGCTCGTGTGCGCGACAACCGCGACAACGCTTCCCGCGGGCGCGGCGACCGCCGCCGGCCAGGGCGGCGGCCCCGACCGTGGCGCGCCCACAGGGCTGGAGCGCTACTACCAGCAACGCATCGACTGGGGAGGCTGCGCGCAGGGCCCCGGCGACGAGCTCGGGCAGGAGCTGGACGCCGCCGGCGTCGAGTGCGCCGAGGTCACCGTGCCGCTGGACTACGCCGAGCCCGACGGCCGCACCATCACCGTCGCCATATCCCGCATCCCCGCCACCGACACCGCCCACCGCGTCGGCCCGCTGCTGCTCAACAGCGGCGGGCCAGGCGGCACCGCCATCGACATGCCCCCCGACATCCGCGAGGCCATGGGCGAGGTCGCCGCCCGCTACGACATCATCGGCATGGACCCCCGCTTCGTCGGCCGCAGCACCCCGCTGGACTGCGGCTGGCCCACCGGCTCCTTCCTGCGCGCGCCCGGCGACACCCGCGCCGACTTCCGCGACGCCGTCGCCTTCCAGCGCGACCTGGCCGAGCGCTGCGAGCGCACCAACGCCGACGTGCTGCCGCACGTCACCACCCGCAACACCGCCCGCGACATGGACGTGATCCGGGGCGCCCTGCGCGAGGAGACGATCTCCTACCTCGGCTACTCCTACGGCAGCTACCTCGGCCAGGTGTACACCCAGCTGTTCCCCGGCCGCACCGACCGCATGGTGCTCGACGGCGTCAGCGACTCGCGCGTCTACAACCCCCGGATCCTGCGCGGCGCCGAGGCCGCCAACGAGGCGGCGCTGCGCGACTGGGCCGCCTGGGCCGCCGAGCACCCCGGCACCGGCCACGGCCTGGGCACCACCCCGGAGGCGGTGCTGGAGACGGTGGAGCGCGTCTTCGACGCGGCAAGCGAGCGGCCGCTGCGGGTGGGCGACTACGACATCGGCGAGCACGTCCTGCCCGCCATCGTCTTCAGCAGCCTCGGCACCGACCACGCCGACTCCTACACCGGCCTGGCCGCCACGGTCGGGGTGCTGGCGAAGGCGGCGAACGGGGAACCGGTCGAGCCCACGCCGCGGCTGACCGAGACCCTGACGTACCTCCTCACCGGGGAGAGCTCCCCCTACGGCAGCGCGCAGGCGGCGATCCTGTGCGGGGACGTGCCGGCCCCGCGCGACCCCGCCGTGCACTGGCGGGACGTGCAGCGCAGCCGGGCCGAGACCCCGCTGGCCGGGCCGCTCATGAACAACATCACGCCCTGCTCGTTCTGGGACCGGCCCGCGGAGCCGCCCACGGTCGTGGACGGCGACCAGGACGCCCTGCTGGTCGCCGCCACCGGCGACCCCCGCACGCTCTACGAGCGCACCCTCGCCGTGCGCGAGGAGCTGTGGCCCTCCTCCCGCCTGGTCACCCTGGACGGCGCGCACCACCACGGCGTGTACGGCGAGTACGGCAGCGCCTGCACGGACGGGCTGGTCAACGACTACCTGCGCACGGGGGAGCTCCCCGAGCGGGACGTCACCTGCCCGGCGTGAGCGGCGTGCGCGGCGTGAGCGCGTACGCCTCGGGTTAGCCCCACCACGGCTCGGGGGTGGCCGCCACGGCTTCGGCCGCCCCCGCGTCCGTAGCGTCGAAGTTGAGGAGCCGAGGAGGACGGAGGCGACGACCGGCCGCGACATCGGCCAGCGCAGCGCGAGTTCGGGCAGCGCCATGCCCAGCTCACCGGCCAGCGCGCCAGGTTGGTGACGCAGGGCTGCCGGGGCCTGAGGGCTGCCGGGGCTATAGGCTGTCGCCCATGACGTTCTTCTTCCACCTGCGTTAGCCGCCGTCGGCGAAGCGAGGAGCCCCCGTCGCCGACGAGGCGGGGCAGCGGAGCGCTGCCCCGAGTGCTGACGTGGGAGAAGAACAATCACCATGCACACGCCCCTCGTGGCGCGCTGCGTCCGTGGCCTGGAATCCACCGTCGCCGCCGAGGTTGTGGGGTCCGGGCTCGGCGTCGTCACCGACCTGCGCCATCGCGAGGTCCACTTCCACGCGTCCGGGCCCGCGCCGCGGCTGCGGACCGCGGACGACGTCTTCCTGCTCGCCGCCCAGCGACCCGATGTCGGAGCGACGAAGCGCGATCTCCAGGCCTTGGCGGAGTTGGCCGAGCTCGCCGACACCGACCGCCTCCGGAGCCTGCGCCGCGTCCTGACGCGGGCGGAGCACGACCTCACCGGCATCGACGTATCGGCGTCCTTCCTGGGCCGCCGCACGTTCAGCCGTTACGACGCCGAGGACGTCGTCGGTCCGGCCCTGGCCCGGCGGTTGGGCGTCTCCTACCACTCGCGGCGCACCGGCAGCGCGCCGCCGCCGGGTCACTGGGGGTGGCGGCTGACTCTCGATGGCGCGCGGGCCACGCTCATGCTGCGTATCACCGACCGACCGCTGCACCGCCGGGCGTACAAGCGGCGGACCATCCCGGGCACCCTGCACCCGCCGCTGGCCGCCGCCATGGCCGCGATGGCCGACATACGCCCCGGTCACCTGGTCCTCGACCCGTGCTGCGGCGCCGGCACCCTGCTGATCGAGGCCGCGCTCGCGCAGCCGGGCGCCCGCTTCCACGGCTTCGACCTCTCCCACGACGCGATCGCCGCGGCCCGCGCCAACGCCGACGCCGCCCACCTGCCGGCAGCGCAGCCCGCGGCCCTGCCCATCAGCATCCGCCGCTCCGACGCCGGCCGCCTGCCTCTCCCCGACTCCGGCGTCGACCGCGTGCTGTGCAACCCGCCCTGGGGCACGCAGGCCCACGCCGGCGGCCTCCTGGCCACCGCACCCTCCCGCTGGTGGACGGAACTGCGCCGCGTCCTCGCGCCGGACGGCACGGCCGTGCTCCTTCTCCCCGATCCCGACGCCCTGGCCACTGCCATCCGCCACCGCCTCACCCCCACGCACCTGCGGCGTGTCCGCGTCTCCGGCGCCCAGCCATTCCTCGTCCACCTGGCACCGGCCGGCGGCGACGGGAGCCGCCGGGCCACCGCAGCCTCCCTTCCCGGGCGCCCACCACGACGGCCGCGGCTTCCCACAACTCCGCGGCGGTGACGGCACCGTGCCAGGTCGCCAGGGCGAGAGGGCCGGCGGGCCGCTTCCGTCATATGCAGCGGACATGTCAAACTCATGCGCCAGCGCAGACCCCAGTCCCCCAGTCCCCCCACGTATCCCGGAGGACCCATGCGATCCCCCACGCTCGCCCTGGCCTCGGCGCTCGCGGCGTCGTTACTCGCCGCCGGCCCTGCCACCGCTGGCGACGACGACACCCGCGTCGTCAGCTACCACGGCTACGAGGTCGCCGTTCCACGCGCTTGACATCCTCCCCCTCCTGAAAGAGGGGGATTCCAGCCCTAGGTGGGTTGAGGTTCACGGGCGCTCGAACGGCTGGTGGCCGTTGTCACCCCTCCGGCACCGGCTGTGCGCCGGGGGCGGGGGATCCCGCCCTGTCCTGCCGCGACGTTGGTTGCTGAGTTCTCATCCGCGTTGCAGGTGAAGCCGCAGGATACGCACTCGAAGTCGGCTTGGCTCTCGCGCGACTTCTTCTCGATCCATGGGCAGGCGCTGCACCGCAGGGAGGTGTACGGGGCGGGAATGTCCTCCACCCGGCCGGGGGCCTTGTGCTCGGTCCGCTGGCGCAGCAGACCCCAGCCTGGGGCGAGGATGCCACGGTTCAGTCCGGCCTTGGCCCGGACGTTCTTACCGGGCTGCTCGACCGTGCCCCGGGCGGAGCGGGTCATGTTCTTGATATTCAGCTTCTCGAAACGGATCAGGTCATGCGACCCGGCGAGCATGGTGGAAGTCTTCTCGCACCAGTCCTTGCGCCGGTTCGCCTCCCGCGCCTTCAGCTTGGCAACCTTGGCGTACTCGGCCGTCTTCCGCGCGCTGCCCTTGGGGGCATGGGCGGCACGCCGCTGGAACTTGCAGATCTGGGCGCGTTCTCTGGTGGTGAGCTGGGGGCAGTTCAGCTTCCGCCCGTCGGAGAGGGCGGCGGTGATGGTCACGCCCCGGTCGATGCCGATGATCTCGCCCGTGCCGGGCGTGGCGATCGGTTCGGGGATGACGGCGAAGGCGATGTGCCACTGGCCGTTGCGGAAGGTGACCCGGAAGGTCTTCGCGCGGGGCAGCCCGGAACGGCTGAGGCGGAAACGGACCCAGCCGCAGCCGGGTACCTTCACCTGCGCCCAGCGGCGGTTGAGCTTCTGCACGACGACGCATCGGCCCATGACATGCTTGCCCTTGGCATTCAGCTTCGGCGAACCGTCCTGGTGGTACTCGGGTACGCGGTCGGTGCCGATGACGCGGAAGCCCTCGTGCTGATGCTTCTTGCGCCAGGTCGGCTCCCCGAACCCAGAGGTGAAGCAGGCCTGCTTGGCCTTGGCGAAGTCCCTCAGGGCCTGCTGCTGCACGTCCGCGTTCCCGGCGGCGAGCCACTCGTTGGCCCGCCGGGCCTGGTGAGCTGGCGGCACTGCTCGGCGAATCCGGGAGCAGGCTTCCGGCCCGGCTTCCAGTGCGCGTGCTGCTCGACAGCCAGATTCCAGACGTACCGGGCATGCGCGCAGTGATCGAGCACGATGCTCACCTGCCCGCCCGTCGGGTACATCCGGAAACGTGACATGACGTCACCGTAACGGCGCAATGGCGGCTGATCACGTTCACGCTTCGCATCCCTGAAGAGCTTCACACCCGGCTGGCCGACCGGGCGACCACCGACCGGCGAACCCTCAACTCCGAGTTGCTCCACCTGCTCGAGACCGGCCTGAGCGCCGTCTCCTCCCGGACATCGCATCACCCTGGTCACGAATCGGCCACCCCTACCCCGCTCCGCGGGAACACCCACCCACGCCGACCCTGAAGGGCTGGACACTCTGCCCGAGAGCAAGGTCGACGGCATCCTCGGCCCGCAGACCTGGGGGCGTTGCAAAGGGGACGCTGAGAAGACGCTGAGAACCGGCTCGCAAACGGCGCATCGTATACGCCGTAGACCGGGCCGTGACCGCGCCGACGGCCGCCGAAATGACGCACACGGGGAGCGAACGCCCTGCTGCGGCTGGTCGTCACGGGCCACGGCCCGGTCGTGGCGTAACACGAACGTAACCGCCACCGCCCTTGCGGGCGTCACTCTGTACCAGTGCAATGTCACCTGCCACATGTCAGCACGCACCAGAACGGACCGAGATGCCCCCTCAACAGCAGCAGGCCCCGGCCCGCCCCGAGGGCGCCCCGGCCGTCCGGGCGACGGGACCCGCCGGGCGCGTCCTGGGCACGCGCGAGGTGACGCTCACCGACGGCCTGCTGGCGCTGTGGCAGCGCCGCAACCGGGACGCGACGCTGCCCCACGCCGTCCGCGAGATCACCCGGGCCGGGAACCTGGACAACTTCCGGCGGGTGACGGACGGCACCCCCAACCCCCCGCCCTACCAGGGGCGTTACCCGTTCCTCGACACCGACGTCTACAAGACGCTGGAGGGCCTGGTCTACGAACTGGCCCGGGGCGCCGAGGAGTTCAGGGAGTTCTACGAGGAGAGCGTCGGCCTCGTCGAGCGCGCGCAGGCCGCCGACGGCTACCTCGGCACCTACTTCCAGGGCCCCGACGCCGCCAAGCCGCCCTGGCAGGACCTGGTCTGGGGCCACGAGCTGTACAACCTCGGCCACCTCACCCAGGCCGCCGTCGCCGCCGCCCGCCAGCTCGGCGACGATCGGCTGCTGCGCGTCGCCCGCCGCTTCGCCGACCTCGTCGTCGCACGCTACGGCGAGGACGGCGAGCCGCTCTACTGCGGCCACCCCGAGGCGGAGATGGCGCTCGTCGAGCTCTACCGCGAGACCGGGGAGCGCGCGTATCTGCGGCAGGCCGAGCTGTTCGTCACCCGGCGCGGCTCGCGGGCCCTCACGCACTCGGTCTTCCCGGCCGCCTACTTCCAGGACGAGGTGCCGCTGCGCGAGCTGCGCTCGGTCACCGGCCACGCCGTGCGCATGGCGTACCTCGCGGCCGGGGCCACCGACGTGTGCCTGGAGACCGGCGACGCCAAGACGCTGGCGCACCTGGAGGAGCTGTGGGACGACATGGTCGCCACCAAGCTCTACCTCACCGGCGGCCTGGGCAGCCGGCACTCCGACGAGGCGGTCGGCGACCGGTACGAGCTGCCGTCCGAGCGCGCGTACGCCGAGACCTGCGCGGCGATCGGCACGATGCAGTGGGGCTGGCGGCTGTTCCTGGCGACGGGGCGGGCGGACGTGCTGGACGTCGTGGAGCGCGTGCTGTTCAACGCCTACGCCGTCGGCACCTCGCTGGACGGGCGGGCGTTCTTCTACGACAACCCGCTGCAGCGGCGGCCCGACCACGAGCAGCGCAGCGGCGCGGAGGAGGGCGGCGAGCCGCTGCGGCGGGCGTGGTTCGGGTGCCCGTGCTGCCCGCCGAACGTGGTGCGGTGGGCGGCGCAGCTCCAGGACCACATGGCCGTCGTCTCCGACAGCGGGTTGACGATCGGCCTCTACGCCAGCGCCACGGTGCGCACGGGCGTGCTCGACGTGACCGTCCGCACCGACTACCCGTGGGACGGCCGGGTGACCGTGGAGGTCGACGCTCACCCCCGGGTGGGGTGCCGGGGTGTGGGCG